>JAIBAD010000016.1 GCA_019695395.1 Alphaproteobacteria bacterium | reverse complement strand
TTTTAGATATAATTTTTTGCCTCATAAGCATGTCACAATGAGCTCGAGAAGCTATTATATCATAGTGACATAACCTTTGGTCTTCATGGATCGAATTATTAATTAAACTCATAATAGGTGATTCTATTTTATTAAAAATTTTATTTCTTGCAGGATTATTGATTTTAGCCATTATTTATCTTTCAAATTCACAATAGGAACATCTAATAAACTTTATTTTAAGTTAAAATATACTTTAATAATTTAAAAATCTTCTTTATACTAAAGTAGCTGTAAGATTTTTAAACTAAAAAACTTGCTTTTTTATTAAAAATCAGGTTATAATTATATAGTATTAGTATATTTTTTATAACTTGCTGATCATTAATTATTTTATTACATTATTTTTTGATAGATATTTTACTAGACTTAAAACCTTTACTTTTATTATATTAATTTAATTTTTAAATATATTTTTATTATCTATTTTTAATTTATTCGGGATGTTGTTTTAATGACAAACATTTTTAAATTTTCTACCTTCTCATTTTATATTCTTATGTCTTTAAACATAAGTCTTTTAATTAATTCTCCAAGCTATGCTGTCGATAAAGATTCAGGTCGTGACAATGAATCCAGAAGCGGCGAGCAGGACCCATTCGCAGGAAAAGATTTAGATACATTAAAAAAAGCTTTAGATGATGTTATGCAAAGTGGTGGGATTTATATGCGTGAAGATGGTCCTCTGTCAGGATATAGTTTAGGTGGTGCTACAACACCTAACAGTAATAATCCTAATCAAGATATAAACACCAATAATACTAGATATAGTCTTTCAAATCTTCCTGATTTTAACGAAGTCATGGAAACTTTGCAAAATTTACGACTTCATAAAAAATTATTAGCAGAATCACAAGCAAAAAAAGAATGGTTACCTGTTAAAGAGACGGATAAAATTACAGAAGATTTAAAAAAAGCCAAATCTATTGTTGAGCAATATAAATTAGCAGTTAATAGTAAAGCTATGCCGAGATTTTTGGAAATCCAACTTGTCAATGAATTAAGCCAGGTTCGTTTTGCCGTTGCTGTATTATTAACCCAAAATTTATCAAATAGACTTGGAGCTGAATAATAATTTTCAGCTCTTATCTTTATTATCCTAGATTCCGATAGTAACTCGTAATAATTTCTGTAGAATAATCTTTTATGATTATTCGTATTATTCCATGCGCTATCAATAATTATGCGTATCTTATTTATGATCCGACCACAGCTATTTGTATTGCTATAGACCCTACTGATGCTGGCTCAGTTCTTGCAAAAAGCAATAAATTAGGCTGGCATATTAATTATATAATTAATACACATCATCATCATGACCATACAGGTGGTAATTTAGAAATACAAAAAATCACAAATTGCTCAATCTTGGGATATGCAGATGATTGGGAAAGAATACCAGGTATAACCCAAAAACTATTTTCAAATCAGAAAATCAGTTTGGGCAATTTAAAATTAAAAATTCTCTTTATCCCCGGTCACACTTTAGGACATATTGGGTTATGGTTTTATGAACATAACAATTTCTTTTGTGGTGATACATTATTTAGCCTAGGGTGCGGAAAATTATTTGAAGGTACTATCCAAGATATGTGGAATTCTTTAAATAAAATACGTAATCTTCCAAAAGAAACTAATATTTTTTGTGGGCACGAATATACAGAACACAATGCGTGTTTTGCTTTAAAAATTGATCCCCAAAATACTTACCTTTATGAACGTTTTACAAAAATAAAAATTTTAAGACAACATAATAAACCCACCATACCTGTATCCTTATCTGATGAATTATTAACTAATCCTTTCCTGCGTGCAGATTCTATTGAGATTAAGAAACGCCTAGGCTATACTATGGAAACTGATCCTTCTGTTGTTTTGTTAAAATTAAGAGAGTTAAAAAATATTTTTAATCAAAATCCCAATTTATCAACCGTATTATGATTAAATTACGTACATCAAATGCAAGTCCTTATGGCCGAAAAGTTATGATAACTATTTTGGAAAACAAACTTGAAAAAAATTTAGAGATATTACCCCCCGTTACAGAAAACCCTGATAAAGGTATTTGTCCTGAAAATCCTTTGGGTAAAGTTCCAACTTTAATTCTTGGTAATGGAAAGATTCTTTATGATTCTGCTGTAATATGCGAATATCTTGACCAAACAGCATTACAAAAACTTTTTCCTAAGCCAGGTCCCAATAGGTGGTTCGCATTAAGAATGCAAGCTCTTGCAGATGGTATTATGGATGCTGCTGTCTTATGCAGAATGGAAGAATATATGAGACCACCCAATTTTTATTGGGAAGGTTGGGTTAATATGCAAAAAAATAAAATCCACCAAAGTTTAGAGTTTTTGGAAAAAGAAATAGATAGTTTTTTGCATCCTCCAACTATTGGTGAATTTTCACTAGGTGCTGCACTAGGTTATTTAAACTTTAGATTTGCGCATGACACATGGTATGAAAATAGACCCAATTTAAAAAAATGGTTTGTCAATTTTTCTGAACTTCCATCAATGAAGACAACAGAACCCCAAGACTAATATATTTCTCTATAGATTGATTAGATATGAGCAGATATCCATGTAGATAATTTGCTTTTCAATTTTTTTGACATTTTAGTTGACGTTATCATACCTATATGACCTGTTTCAATTTTAAACAATTCTGCTTTATTTAATTGATACGCTAATTCCACTGCACCCACTGGGGGCACGATATAATCATGCGTAGGTACGATTATAAGAGCAGGTATATTAAGTTTTTTTGGATTAATATACGTATTACCAATTTTCCATTTACCTAATGCAGGCTGATTTTTTTTATACCAATTTTCAAAACATTCTAAAGCGACAGATTTAACTAAAGGGACTCCATCATTTAACCAATCTTCTAACATCACAAATTCTTGAGCTTTAGGGGATAAAGAATCTAATGTTGAAAAATAAATAAACTTTTCAATAATTTGAAATGGTCTAGGAAATGAAAATAGCAATTGAAGATAATCCACAGGCAATTCATCACATGTTAAAATAATTTTCTTAATAATTGGTATGAAGGTATGTACCATATCTTTTTGCTTTTGATCTTTATGAAAATCCCATGGGGTTGCCATACAAATAAGCCCAGCAACTCTTTCCTTTTGTCGTATTGCTAATGCCGTTGCTAAAAGCCCACCCATACAATACCCCAAAACAAAAAATAGCTTTTTCTTACTTTTATTTTTATTTAAAAAGGTCAAAAAATATTCTAATCGCTGAATATAATTTTCTAGGGTAAATTTTTTTTCTTCTTGACCTGGACATCCCCAATCTACAAGCAAGGGCCGAAACCCTTTAGAAGCTAAAAAACGAACCAAACTTTGTTTTTGGGAAAGATCTAAAATATAAGCACGATTAATAAGAGAAGGTATAATTAAAATAAAAGGTCCTGCATTTTGCGGTGCATAATCTAGAAGCATTGTTGTACCACAAGAAGTAATTGTTTTGGGTATAGTAAGATTCCGCTTATATCGAGAAGCGTGATAAGCAGATATGCCTTTTAAAAAATTATGATATTTTACATGGCAAATTTTTATAAATTTTTCATAATCGGCTATACGAAATTTATTTTTTAATTTTTGATTTTTGGCATTTATACTCTTTACAATTTTAGTAAAAATTTGGGTATTGTTTGCATCAATGAATTTGTAAAATACCAAAAAATTATCTAACCATCCAAGCCATAGCAATGCTAAAATCATATGGTATATTAAGGGGCGCGGCCCTGAACGTATATGCGTATTCTGTTTTTCATTGGCTGTTTTATGGGCCTGATAAATTAAATTTTGAAATTTTTGGTCATGCAAAAAAAAATTTAACCAATATTTGATTAAATTAGGATTTTGCAACAAAGTAGTTAAATAATTTTTCCATTCATCAAAAATTTTTTGATCATTAGAATCCTTTTTTGATATAATCTTTTTTTGTTTTAATATTTTTTTCTTCATTGCCAAAATTAACTTTTTATAACAAATTTCCTATACTATTTATAAGGTTATTTTATATTATAAATGTATTGTCATTTTATCTTAGCAGATTATGATAGTATATAAGTGAAATTTATGCTGCTTATAAAATAATATTAAATTTATCCTTATCATTTCTAAATAAAAAGATACGATTCATGAATTCTGGCAATTCCAAAACAAGTAAATCAATTATTATTAAAAAATATGCAAATAGGCGTCTTTATAACACAAATACCAGTAGCTATATAACGCTTGAACATTTATGTCATATGGTAAAAAATAATATTGAATTTACTGTTCTTGATGCCAAAACAGAAGAAGATATAACCCGAGCTGTTTTAACACAAATTATTGTTGAAGAAGAAAATAAAGGACAAAATCTTTTACCTATTAGTTTTTTACGGCAAGTAATCAGTTTTTATGGAGATAATCTTCAATTTCTTCTTCCTCGTTATTTAGAACAATCAATGTCAACTTTCGTTGGACATCAAGAACAAATACGTCAATATATGAAAAATGCATTTGGTAATTTATTTTCATTTTCTGGATTTGATGAAATTGCAAAACAAAATAATTCTTTTTTTGAAGGTGCTTTAAAAATGTTTTCACCTTTTGACAAATTAGATAATGAACAAAATAAAAATGTATCTAAAAATGATGAAACAAGTAATCAATTAAATTTATTACAACAACAAGTTCTTACCTTAAAGAAACAAATTGAAGAATTGAATAAATCATCCGTTTCGAAGAAAAAAAATAAATAATTATATATTCTTAGATAATTATCCTTTGTCATTTAATTTTACTGATATTTTACCTCAAACCAAATTGTCCTATGAATATTTGCCAGGATCGAGCCCCGGCATAGTTTATTTAAATGGCTTTTATTCAACAATGATGGGATTAAAAGCTAGCACCTTACAAAAATTTTGCCAGAAACAAGGGCATCAATTTTTACGCTTTGATTATCGTGGTCATGGTCTATCAGATGGATGTATAGAAAAATTATCTATCAAGGAATGGTTAGAGGATACATTATTTTTATTAGATTATATTACAAAAGGCACCCAAATTTTAGTAGGGTCTAGTATGGGCGCATGGATTATGATTTTAGCGACATTATTACGTCCACAAAAAATAGTTGCCAATATTGGTATATCAGCAGCCCCAGATTTTCCTGTAAAACTCATTCTTCCTTCATTATCTCTTGATCAAAAAATATCTCTTGAAAAAAATCATTGCTTTGATTTTTTTTCACCTTACTCTTTAAAACCTTATAAAATATCCAAATATTTTTTGGATCAATCTAAAGATTTTGTTATCTTAAAAAGTTCGAATAGTAATTTTAATTTAGCTTCCCTTTCTCAACCTTTTACCCTATTTCATGGATTAAATGACCAAGAAGTACCATGGGAATTATCCTTAGAAATATTAAATCAAATTTCCAATCATGAAAATAAATTAATTATGTTTAAAGATGGGAACCATCGTCTTTCTGAACAACATCATCTAGATGCATTGATTAATGAAGTTAAAAAATTGATCCATAAATTTTCTTAAAATCTATTTTTTTTCAAATTTTTTACTTAATAAAATTGATGAAATGGTTTTCGTAATACCTGGTAACTTACCAATTTTGGTCAGCAGATCATCTAATTCATTAGTCGTATAAGCCACAACTTCAGCTGATAAATCATAAAGACCACTTAATGTATGAAGTGAAAGAATTTGAGGATAAGCTTGAAGTAAGGTAACTGTTTTATCTTGGAATTTTGATTCTATATTGATTAAAACTAAAGCGCGCAAAGGATAATTTGTTTCTATCGTTCTTCTTAAAGTATATCCTTCGATAATATTTAATCGCTCAAGACGCTTTATCCTTGCCTGCACAGCAGTTCTCGAAAGGTTTAATTCTTTAGCTAATAAAGTAATTGATAATCTTGCATCATTGGTTAAAAGGGCTAAAAGTTTTTCATCAATTATATCAGTTAAATTTTTTGTT
This sequence comes from Alphaproteobacteria bacterium, assembly GCA_019695395.1. Taxonomy (NCBI): domain Bacteria; kingdom Pseudomonadati; phylum Pseudomonadota; class Alphaproteobacteria; species Alphaproteobacteria bacterium. The sequence goes on along the minus strand of JAIBAD010000016.1, from coordinate 32,015 downwards.
AAATTTTTTGTCATATTTATCTTTCAAATTGACTATTTTTTTAATAAAAAAGTCATTTTGACATCTATTAATAGTCAAAAATCACCATTAAGTATAGAAACATAAATATTATTTAATCAAGGAAATAAGCATGAATAAAATTATGATTCTGGGTGCTGGTAAAATTGGCAGTGCCATTATTGATATATTTTCAACAAGTAAAGATTATGATATTACAATTGTTGACAATAGCCCTGAATTTCTTGCCCTTATTCCTGACGGAAAAATTAAAAAGCTTGTTTTAGACGTTAAAGATGAAAACGCTCTAAACCAAGCTATGACAGGACATCATTCTATTCTAAGCGCTTTACCTTTTTTTCTGAATCCTGCTGTTGCCAGGGCTGCAAAAAACGCTGGATGTCATTATTTTGATTTGACAGAAGATGTTGCAACGACGAAAACAGTACGCCAATTGTCCCAAGGTGCTAATACGGCATTTGTACCCCAATGTGGTCTTGCCCCGGGTTTTATTAGCATTGTCGCCCACCATCTTACAAAGAAATTTGATCGTTTACGTGATGTAAGAATGCGTGTAGGTGCTCTCCCACAATTTCCTGTTAATGGATTAAAATATAATCTAACGTGGAGCACAGATGGATTAATTAATGAATATTGTAATCCTTGTGAAGCTATTTATGAAGGTAATTTTACTGAAACTATAGCTCTAGAAGGATTAGAAAATTTCTCCCTTGATGGGATCGATTATGAAGCCTTTAATACCTCGGGTGGGCTTGGTACTTTATGTGAAACACTTGAAGGAAAGGTACAAAGTCTTGATTATAAAACCGTTCGTTATCCTGGACATCGCGATATTATTAAATTATTATTAGATGATTTACGTTTACGTGACAAAAGGGACCTATTTAAAGATATTTTAGAAACTTCCATTCCTATTACACATCAAGATGTTGTTCTTATTTTCGTTACAGTAAGCGGATGGCAAAATAATCGTTTGACTCAAGAAACTTATGCAAAGAAAATCTATGCCAAAGAAATTAATGGAAAATTGATGAGTGCCATACAAATTACAACAGCCGCTGGAATTTGTGCCTTAGTTGATTTATATGCACAAAATAAACTTTTATCCAAAGGGTTTATTAAACAAGAAGACGTAAGTTTAAATGATTTTTTAGATAACAGATTTGGTAAATTTTACACATAATATTTTACCAATTATTTTTTAATAAAAACCCTGGACTTTATTTCTTTTATTTAGAAAAAAACTTTTTAACAATTTTTTTGCTTCACTTTCATAGATACCACCATAAATTTCGGGTTTATGATGGCAACTTGGTTGATCAAAAAATCTAACTCCATGTTCTATTGCACCAGCTTTCGGATCATAAGCGCCAAAATAAATACGTCTTACACGGGCTAATGACAAAGCCGCTGCACACATCGTACATGGTTCGAGCGTTACATAAAGATCCATATTAAAAAGATGCGTAACATTCGCCATCTGTAATACTAAAAGTTCAGCATGAGCTATAGGATTATTATCTTCTTTTACTCTATTACCTGCTTTTGCTACAATTTTAGACTTTAAAACATCAACTAAAACAGCACCCACAGGAACCTCATCTTGCTTGGCTGCCAATTTTGCTTCTTCCAAGGCAACCATCATAAAATCAAATTCTTTATTTTCTACCATTATACTATTCACTTAAATTCTTATAATTTGATTAATAATCTGCTATAGTTTTTTCTTAAGATATATAATTTACAACTTGTTTACACCAAATGACTAATATAATTTTAGGTTATATCTTGTATTTTCATCGGCAAAGGTATAATAATATTATAATAAAAACATCTTAGAAGTTATTTGATTTTCGAGAATTATCATGACACTCCCTGTAATTGGACTTACACTAGATTCAGAAAATAACGGCGGATATTCTGCTCTACCTTGGTATGCATTGCGCGAAAATTATTGTAGTGCTGTCGTTCAGGCAGGTGGATTACCTTTTCTCCTTCCTCATGAACCTGAAAAAGTTGATGATTACATCGATCATATTGATGGGTTAATTGTTACAGGTGGAAATTTTGATGTTGATCCTAGTTTATTTGGTGATAAAACAAAACATCCAACAGTTAAAACTAAAGACCGACGTACCAGTTTTGAATTTAAAATTACCCAAAAAGCTTTAGAAAAAAATATCCCTATATTAGGTATATGCGGTGGACAACAATTATTAAATGTTGTTCTTGGTGGTACACTTATCCAACATATTCCTGATGAAATTAAAAATTGCTTACAACATGAACAACCTAATCCACGTACTGAACCTGGGCATAATGTTTCTGTAACATCGGGAACGTTACTTCATAAAATTTGTGGGCAATTGCAATTCCCAGTTAATAGTGCTCATCACCAAGCTGTTAAATCTGTATCTTCTTCTGCTGTTGTTAATGCTTTAGCACCAGATGGTGTTATTGAAGGAATTGAAAGTAAGAATCATCGCTTTTGTCTTGGGGTTCAATGGCATCCTGAATATCATATCAGCGATGCAGATAATAAAATTTTTGATGCTTTTATTAAAGCTGCCAAAAATTAATATAACTATTTTAATGTGTCAATTGATCTACCACAACGTATTGCAAAATATTTAGCTTATTTGGGTTTTTGTTCAAGACGCCAAGCAGAAATTTTAATTTCTCAAGGACGGGTTGTTGTTGATAACAAAATACTTTTAAACCCTGCTGTTAAAGTATCTTCAAAAAATAAAATTCTAATTGATAACAATCCTGTTATTGTACCATCTTCTATAAAGACACGTTTATGGAAAGCTTATAAACCAAGAGGGGTCCTTGTTACGACACAGGATCCTAAGGGAAGGCCAACCATTTTTAATACTTTAGAAAAGAAAAGTTTACTCCCCCGCGTCATATCTGTAGGAAGACTTGATATAAATTCTGAAGGTTTAATTCTTTTAACCAATAAAGGTGAAGTTGCAAGATGGCTGGAACTACCATCAACAGGTTGGGCGCGGTGTTATCAAATACGAGTATATGGTCATATAACGCAATCTATGTTGGATGACCTTGCAGAAGGTATTGTAGTAGATACCATACATTATAAACCTATTTTTGCAAAATTAGAGCGTCAGTTAAAAAGTAATAGTTGGATAACAGTGACCTTAAATGAAGGAAAAAATCGAGAAATAAGAAAAATTTTTTCTTACTTAGGATGCCAAGTTAATAAGTTAATTCGTCTTTCTTTTGGACCCTTTGAATTAGGGTCTTTAAAACCTAACCAATACGAAGAAATATCTGCAAGTATTTTACATAAACATTTACCATCTAAATTATGGAAATAGTATAAATATATGCGCATTATTTCTGGAATCAATAAGGGGCAAAAACTTTTATCTCCACAAATAAACTCTATCCGTCCTACATCAGATAGAATTCGTGAATCTATTTTTAATATCATTACATATATTAAAAAACCAGATGATAGCCCCTTTTTATTAGAAGGCAGTAATGTTTTAGACTGTTTTGCGGGAACTGGTGCACTTGGATTTGAAGCTTTATCCAGAGGTGCTTATTCATTAACTTGTCTTGAAAATGATAAAAATTCTTGTGAACTAATATATAAAAATGCTTTAAAATTATCCCAAGAACAAAAAACATTCATTTATCATTATGATGCAAGTCATATTGGCGATTCTACCCTTAATCCTATCAATCCATATAATTTAGTTTTTATGGATCCCCCTTATAAAAAGGGTCATCTTATTGGACCAACTCTTCAAGGGTTATACAAAAAAAGTTGGTTAGCTCTTTTTAGTCTTATTATAATCGAAACACATAAAAATGAGAAAATAAATTGGCCTTTACATTTTTCTGTTAGTAAAGAAAAAATTTATGGCCAAACAAAGATAATTTTTCTTTATTTGACCATAAAATAAACTATTTAAGAGAATTTATTCTTGATTTTCTCTTAATGTATTAAAAAGTTGGTCACGTGCCTTAATTAACTTAGTACGTGCAGCTATTTGTTCTGGCGCTGCAACATTACCTGCTGCTTCTTCGGCTGCAAATTCTTTTAACATTTTGTTAGAAATTTCTAAAGCAACTAACCCTTGATTAAAACGATCTTGGGTTCCATCGTTATTCCTAGTTAAATAGTTTGCACCATTAACAACCAACTGAATTTCATCTGGCGTACGAAAATAATAATAATTTGATCCTTTTGGTAAATTATTTTCTTCTTGATCATATGCTACACTAGAACGTTCTTCCCGCGTAGGACGATCATGCTGATCTCTTGAAACAGGTTCAGTAATTGGAGCTTCTGGCTCCTCAGGTTCAGGTCCTGGCCCAGGCCCACCATAAGTAGCAGAATAGGAACCAACCAATAAACCCATGCTTGCCACAAAACATAGCAAAGATCTAAATCGTGTTATTTGTTCCATTATCTTGTTCCTTCCCATATAACCTTATACCTTAATAATATAACTGATTCTTAATTAAATTCAACCTTTTAGCTTTTAATCTATCTAAACCTATCCTAGTTAATTATAGTATTTTTTAATTAATATACTATTAATAAACTCAAATATTGTTTAAAATAAATATTTCTTTTTATAATTAAGCTTAATATATGATAAATATATTAAGAATAAGTTAAAAAAATATAAATTAATTAGCTTATCCGTTAATCTGTTCTTTAAATATTCTGTTTTAAATAGTTTTATTCACTAATTCCTGCCTTAATTAACAATGATTCCTTATATTTGCCTATATTTTGACCGTGTTTTGGTACAAACAATCGATTCTACGGTATATGAAAGATACTCCTTATGACAACCTATCGTTCTAAAAGTCTCATCATCTTAATTTTGGGTATTTTAATAACGGTCAATCCTTTCTCTATAGATATGTATTTACCAGCGTTTGATTCTATTGCTAAAGATTTGCATACAACCAATTCCATTTTATCCCTTACCCTTTCTAGCTATTTTATTGGGATTGCCATGGGGCAACTTTTTTATGGCCCTTTATTGGATCGTTTTGGACGTAAGAAACCGCTTTGTATTGGTCTTTGTATTTATATAATTGCATCCTTGGGATGCCTTTTGTCACAAAATGTAGACCAATTAATAGTGCTACGTTTTTTACAAGCCATTGGGGGTTGTGCTGCCCAAGTGACTGCCATGACAATGGTACGCGATTTTTTTCCCATTGAAGAAAATGCCAAAATATTTTCTTTGCTCGTCCTTGTGTTAAGTGTATCACCACTCCTTGCTCCTAGTATTGGTAGTTTTCTAGCTCTTTGGCTTGGTTGGCAATCAGTGTTTGGGTTATTAATTATTATTGCCGTGCTAATTTGTATGATGGTTATTTTGTTTTTACCTAAAGGTTATCAGCCAGATGCTTCTATATCTTTGCGATTAAAACCAATTTTTTATAATTTTCTTCAAATTTTATGTAATCAACAATTTTTAACTTTTGCCTTGGCAGGTGCTTTATCTATGACAGGGTTATTTGTCTATATTGCATCATCACCAATAATTTTTATGGAAGTATTTAAGGTCAATAGTACCATCTATGGATTCATTTTTGCCCTTTTATCTTTGGGTTTTATAGGATCCAGTCAGATAAATGCCCTTATATCTAAACGGTTTTCTATCCATCATGTTTTCAAAGTTGGGATTACGGCACAAGTTTTAATCGCCTTGTTCTTTTTGCTTGGAATTGCAAATCAATGGTACAATATTTATGTAACTTTTTGTTTTATTTTCTTTCAATTAGCTTGTTTGGGACTAACGTACCCAAATGCAGCAGCTATGGCAATTGCCCCCTTTACCCGCAATATTGGAAGTGCATCTGCTCTCTTAGGTTTTTTACAAATAGGTACGGCTGCTTTGGTTTCATCTGGTATCAGTTTGATAAGTTCAACAAATAAAATATTGCCACCTGCTATTTTAATGGCAGCTATGCCATTAATCGGTTTGTGTATTTTATTATTTGGTTTGCGGTATTTTACGCCAAGTATGAGCCCAACATCGCAGCCCGATCGCTAAATTTTAAATTAATAAATATTTACAAAAGAGAATTTAAGTTTTTACGATATAAAAACTTAAATCCTTCTTTCTGAGTGTTTCTTTAAAAAGCTTGCAAAAGCGTATAGGCAAGTACCATCTGGCAAGCAAAACCAACAGCAAAAGCTAAGGTTCGAAGAACTGGTATGCCTAAAGAATAGACAATAAAGTGAACCAATCGCGCAAAGAAATAAATCATTGCAGCAGAAACAGTTACGGGTGAGCTAATCCCCGCAATATGTACCATTAAAATCAAAGGTGCAAAAATAACCAAATTTTCTACAGCATTCTTATGGGCATTTATCATACGAACTGCCCAGCCAGATTTGGGTTTTATCTCCATATTTGGGTTAGCAAGTGTCGGCCAAAGACCCAATTCACCTATACGATTTAAAACATATGGTACCCAAAATAAAGCTGTCATTATAAGTGTGGCCAAAAGCCAATATAGTTCTAATTTCATAAATTTCTCCCCTAAATAATTTATGTATTAAAATTAATCTAATTTATTAAAATTACAAATCAAAAATTTCCTTTTTGTATATCGAGATTCCAAAAATCATTTCTTAATCCAGCTTTATTAAAAATTCCTACTGCTTCTTCTATTGACCATTTTTGCCAATCTTTCCGATCATGCTGCCCGTACCAATGCTTAGCTAATTCTGCTGTTTGCTTTAAAGATATAACTTCACCTTTGGGTAAATTATGACGCAAAGCCCAGTCATCAACATCTTGTGTCTTTTTAAACGGAAGAACCATGGAACAATGGTGATGAACATTTTGCCATGCATCTTTGGGCCGAATAGCAAAATGGATAAAAATATCATTGTACACAGGTTCACCATTTTCGATAACAATATCAATATCTTCACATTCACCCGCAATTCTAGAATGAATGGTTAATTGACCTGGCACCAAAGACGCGACACCCAAGGCGCACCACATGCAGGGTGCCCACCAACCCTGGTGCGAATGTGTATCTTTTTGAATCCATGTTGCTGTTGGTGATATCGAAAAAGGATGGATTACCCACAAATTATACGAATTTGGATGAAGCACAATTCCATGGTTTGCTTCTAACCTTTTAAAAGATGATTTAACGTCATCAAGTGATACGTTAAGAAGCTGTGCTATTTCAGAAATATCTGGATTTTTACCTGTATCAATAATGCTTTTGATTAAGGTGTAATGCACCAAACTATCAATGGATAAATGTTCTGCCATAATATATACGCCACCTTATAATAAAAATAATTTAAGTATTATAATAAAAAATAATTTTAAATATATGGTGCCCCCTGCCGGACTTGAACCAGCACGACCAAAGGCCACTTGATTTTGAGTCAAGCGCGTCTACCAATTCCGCCAAGGGGGCAAGAACAAAACCTATCATAAGTAACATGTTGGGTTTGTAAATATCTTTTCTTATTATTTTTAATAAATATTAATTGGTTACAATTTCTGCTTTGGCTTTTTGCTGCAATTTTAAAATAATTGCATTGCCAAAAAGAACTAGCACGATACCCAAAATCGCCATAAAGGACCAATGATAATCTTCAAAAAAGGTTGATAAAGCTAAAGCAACAATAGGAAAAATAAGAACTGTATAGGATGCTTTATCTGCACCTATTAATCCCACCAAAGATAAATAAGCCCCAAAAGCAATAACTGTTGCAAATAAAGATAAATAAATCATCGACGCCACATAATGAAAAGAAGGATCAAACTTAAAGGGTATACCTGCCAAAATTACAAATACAAAAGAAAAAAAGGACCCATAAACCATTCCAACTGTATTACTTTCTATAACACCAATATTTGCCTTTTTATGTCGTACGGCAATAATATTACCAAAAGACGCAGATAAAGTTGCAAGTAAAGCAATACCTAAACCCATAATAGTTTGTTTTGAAAGATGGGTTTGAGCAATTTCTGGATAAAAAATACATATTAATCCAACCAATCCTATAAATGTTGCCCCAATAACTTTTTTATCCATTTTATGTTTAAGAAATAACGCTGTATTCAAAATATTCATAACGGTAATTGTTGAAAACGCAACCGCAACCAGCCCACTTGTCAAATATGTGCTTGAAATATAAATCAGTTGATAATTTAAACCAAAAAGAAATAATCCTTGTAAAGCCATAAAAATATGGTCTTTAAAAGAAAAATGTAATTTGCGCTTTGTACAAAAGCAGTAAATCAAAAGAATAAAAGCTGAAATCATAAAACGGTATGTTACAGATACTTCTGATGGGACAATACCGAATTGAAATTTAATAGCTAACCAGGAACTTCCCCAAATTGCTATAGTTAAAAAATAAAATAAAAAAATTGTGAAGTTCATAATTTTAGAAATAAATAAGAAAAGAATAACCTATATCTAGCAGGTCATTTAATGATTAGCAAGTGATGGCAACACAAACCTTACATTTTTAGAATTTACTTTCGACAAAGATAATCTATATTTGTTACTTTAAATAGAGGTAAAAGATGAAACAACCTGTTTTAATTGGGCCATCAATTCTCGCTGCCAATTTTGCCAATCTTGGTGAAGAAATACAATTAATTACAAAAGCAGGAGCAGATTTTTTACATCTTGATGTGATGGATGGTCATTTTGTACCAGTAATAACTATTGGTCCACAAATGATAAAAGCTGTTAGGCCCCATTCCACCTTACCTTTTGATACACATCTTATGATTATGAATACTGTTAATCATGTAGAAATGTTTGCCCATGCTGGTTCAGATACCATTATTATTCATCCTGAAGAAGATGCACATATTCATCGATCAATTCAGAAAATTAAAGAATTAGGAAAAAAAGTTGGGGTTGCTTTAAATCCTGGTACCCATCCCATAGTTATTGATAATATTCTAGGTGATCTTGACCTTATTCTTGTGATGACTGTTAATCCTGGTTTCGGAGGACAAAAATTCATCACCAGTCAACTTGATAAAATTGTTGCTATTCGTCAACGCATTGACCAGTTAAATATAGGAAAAACTATTGATCTTGAAGTTGATGGTGGTATTAACTTTGATACAGCATCCTTAGTAGTAAAAGCAGGTGCCAATCGGTTAGTTGCGGGAACAGCTGTATTTGGGGGTGGTTCATCTTTTTATGCACCTAATATAAAGAAATTAAAAGAAGCTGCCCTTAAATGATGGACACATTTATCCACGCCTGGCGTAGGCGTATGGCTTCAAAAACGCCAAACTTGATTGCGTCACGTAAAGAACCCAAATGGATTAAGCACAAAATTGCTTCTCAATTTCAATTTTTGACCAAAAGTTGGATTTATCAAAAAACATTATTACAACATCCATTATCTTTTAATCTTTTAGATTGGTCCGATAATTGGCCCGGCAATGCAGAGCATGGCCAAAGTTTAATTCAAGAAGTTGCAGATTTATTTGATGAACAAGACAATTATAATTTAGCACCTTTATGGAATAATGAAGAAGCTGATTTATTTTGGCTCCAAGAACTTCATGGTTTTATTTGGCTTAGAGATTTAAGAGCCGTTGGTGGTGCAACAGCTAAACAAATGGCCAGATTATTAGTCAAAAGTTGGATTACATTAAATAGCCATGTTAATTTTCCTGCTTGGAATCTTGATGTTACAGCTAATCGACTTGCCTTATGGTTAGGTCATATAAATTTTATTATTCCAGAAAATGATGATGATTTTTTAGAAGAATTTACACTTTCAGTAACCAGACAAACACAACACCTTGCAAGAGTTTTACCAGGCACCCTTATTGGCAGTGATCTTTTATATGCGCTTAAGGGATTTATTGTGGCTTCCCTCTTTCTTAACTATTCACCTTGGCTAGATAAAGCCATCAACTTTTTGAAGACAGAGATTCATAAACAATTTTATGAAAATGGAGCCCACATAGAATGTTGTCCCTCTCAATATCTAACACTTTTAAAGCATTTCATCGATCTTAGATCTATTTTTGCAAGTTTAGGTTCTGCCGTGCCAGAATGCATTCAAGACGTTATTGATGGTTTAGTCCCAAGTTTAAAAAAAGTTACACATGGTGATGGTAAACTTGCCCTTTTCAATTCTTCTTATGAAGAAGAAGATTGGAATATTGATATTATTCTTAACCAAGCGTCACCCAGAAATAAGAATAAATATCAAGCTCATCAAATTGCCTCACCCCAAGGAGAATTTCATAAATTATCTGCAGGCCGTACAATTGTTATTGCTGACTGCAACAATATTCCACCACGTGGATATGATCGCTATATTCACGCAAGTTGTTTAAGTTTTGAAATGAGCGTAGGCAGAGAAAGACTAATTGTAAATTGTGGTTCTTATCCCGGGCAAAGCGAATGGGCAAAATTTCAAAAAAATACTGCTTCCCATTCTACTTTAGTTGTTCATAACACAAATTGTATGATGTTTTTACCTGATAAAACTATAGGACGCGGACCTACTTCTGTTACATCAAAACGTCATGAAATTGACGGTAATATTTGGTTAGAAGCAAGCCATGATGGATATGCCTATTTTTTTGGTATCCTTCATAAAAGGCGGTGGCATCTAACTAATGAAGGTGACATGCTTGAAGGTGAAGATCATATTATAGGCCCAGGGGGATATCAGATTATGATTCCTTTTCACCTTCACCCTCATGTTCATACATCACTCTCCCATAATTCTCAAACTGCACTATTAAGATTACCCAGTGGATCTGGTTGGCGGTTAAGGACATCAATTGGTGAAATGACACTTGAAGAAAGTATTTATTTTGGCCAATATATGGTTATGGAAAAAAGCCAACAATTGGTTATTAATCATTTACCTATGACACCTGAAGTTATTGTCCAATGGTCACTTACCCGTGAAACACGTTCTAGATAAAAATCCTAATACAAATATACATCCTGATCTTGTCCCAATTAGACGGGCATTGATTTCTGTTTCTGACAAAAATCATCTTGTTGAATTCGCTCAAAAACTTATCGAAAAGAATATCAATCTTATTTCAACAGGTGGATCAGCAGCATTATTAAAAAATAATAATATTCATGTGACAGAAGTAAGCGAATATACAAATTTTCCCGAAATCCTAGATGGACGTGTCAAAACGCTTCACCCAAAAATTTATGGGGGTATTTTAAACAAAAGACATGATGAAGCTCATCAAAAACAAGTGCTAAATCACCATATTGATATGATTGATTTAGTAATTGTAAATCTTTATCCTTTTATTGAAACTGTGCAAAAACAATCAGATGATGAAACTTGTATAGAAAATATTGATATTGGGGGACCATCTCTTATCAGGGCAGCTGCTAAAAACCACGCCTATGTTACAATTATTACAGACCCCAATGATTATCAATTGATACTTGATGAACTTAATAAAAATGATAATCGTATATCATTGGCTTTAAGACAAAAACTTGCCTATAAAGCCTTCCAATATACATCATATTATGATCAAGAAATTGCTAAATGGTTTAACCAAAAAATACATACTCAACGCACTAATCAAGCAATTGAATGGCCGGAAGAATTAATTTTAACAGGCCATTTACAGCAAAAACTTCGGTATGGAGAAAATCCCCATCAAAAGGGCGCCCTTTATAGTTTTGATCACAAAACAAAACCGGCAATACAACTTCAAGGTAAAGAGTTAAGTTACAATAATTTAGTTGATTTTGACGCAGCTTATAATTTGATTAAAGAATTTAAAAAACCTGCCGTTGCTTTCATAAAACATAACAATCCATGTGGTGTTGGATGTGATGATAACCTTGAACAAGCTTTTGATAAAGCTTTATCATGCGATCCAATAAGCGCCTTTGGGGGTATAGTTATTTTTAATCAACCCATTACGGAATTTTTAGCCCAACAATTAATTAAAAGTTTTTTTGAAGTTATTATTGCGCCTAATATTTCTGAAGAATGTCAAAAGATTTTGGCACAAAAACCCAATCTGCGTGTTTTAATCCCCCAAATTTTACAATCAAATTTAGCAAATCAATTGGATATCAAACGTATTCACAATAGCTATTTAGTACAAACTATTGATAATCAGGAGATAATACCTGATCATTTAATTACAAAAACAAAAATTGTACCAACACCTGATCAAATTACCCAACTTTTATTTGCTTTAAAGGTGTGTAAACATGTTAAATCCAATGCGATCGTCATTGCAAAAAACGAAGCCACCATTGGTATTGGAGCTGGACAAATGAGCCGTGTTGATTCAGTCCAACTTGCAATTACAAAAGCTAATCAAAACATATCCACATCAAATAATAAACAGACGTTAAATGCTGTTCTTGCTTCTGATGCCTTTTTTCCTTTTGCCGATAATATTAAATTAGCTGCAGCGGCAGGCATTAAAGCTATTATTCAACCGGGCGGAAGTATCCGCGATCAAGAAATCATTGATGAAGCTAATCATCATGAAATTGCTATGGTGTTTTGCCAAGATAGGCATTTTAAACATTAAATTAATCGGACGCAGAAGGTTCCTTAACAAGGAATAAAAGGATAATACCCAAAACAAAGAATAAAAGTATTGTCCCCATACCCATTCTTTGGCTTTGATACATATAGGTAACCCAAGCTAAAATTGCCGGTCCAAGAAAAGATGTAATTTTACCTGCCAATGCATAAAGACCAAAAAATTCTGTAACAAGTTCTGATGGAACGATGCGCAACATAAAAGACCGACTAGCAGATTGAACTGGGCCTAAAAAAACCCCTAAACTTAAGGCCAAGATATAGAACCACACTTTTTCGTGTACCAAAAGTAATATAAAACCTATAATAAGTATCATAAACAGAGAAAATAATATTGTACTTTTAGCACCAAAAAAATCATCAATCCAAGAAAAAATTAATGACCCTAATCCAGCAGTAACATTTAATAAAATACCAAAAATTAATACTTCTTCCTGGGACATACCAAAGCTTCCTGCGGCAAAAATACCCCCAAAAGTAAAGAGTGTATTTATCCCATCAATATAAATCATTTTTGCTAATAAAAAACGAGCTATATCTTTATAATGAGCTAATTTATAAAGTGTATTTTTTAATGTTCGCAATCCTTGAAAAACTACTTTCATATTCCATGTTTTTTTATTCTTTTTTTCATGAACCCATAAAAAAATAGGAAGCGAAAAAACTGCAAACCATATCATACATAATAAAAAAGTTGCTCTGATATGTTCTGATGCATTTTTATCTAATGGCAAAATAGATGGATCAGGCATTACGAACAAAAACAAAGCAATAAGAAGACAAACAAGACCACCAAAATAACCACATCCCCATCCCCAACCTGACAATCTACCCACATGAGTTTTAGGTACCAAATCAAGCAACATAGCATTATAAAAAACTGTTGCCATTTCAAAACCAATTGTTGCAAGACTTACTAAAATCAATGCCAAATTTATATCATTGGGATTAGGTCGGACGAACCATAAACCACCAGTTGCTAAAATACATAAAAAACTAAAGAAAAAAAGCCATACTTTATGACGCCCACTCTGATCCGCAATAGCACCAATAACTGGACTAATAAAGGCAATGATTAATCCTATAAGGCTCATTGCGTTACCCCATAAAGCTGTGCCTTGTTCGGTATTTTGAACAACAGCTTGCATAAAATATGTACTAAAAATAAATGTACTTACAATCGTAGGAAAAGCCGAATTCGCCCAATCATAAAGACACCAAGCAATAACAGATTTTTTATTCATGGCGCATATGAATATGGTTTTCAATAAAACTTCTAATTTGTCTATTCGCAACAGCTAATCTCGCAAGATCAAATGGGGTTTTTGCCTGCCGCATTTCAGATAATAAATTTTCTGTCCGTATAATAAAAGATTGGGAACTTTGCACCCAATCTTTTATAGCTTGGAGCATGTCCTCTTTATTAAGATCTAAATTTCGATTTAAAAAAGCAATTGTTAATTCATTTTGATGACTATTAAAATCATCAAGAATAGCTGTAACTGCCATACGGTCCCAATGATTATCTTTATTTATATTGTCTGCGGCTTGACGTAACCAATCTAATGAAAAATATTCGCCCATAAGAAAATATATTTTTGCAACCAAATGCACAGGTTTTGATGTAATTTGGCTAATTCTTACGATATCTAAAGATGGTGCTAAAAACGCTAAAGATTGAATAGAATAATTCAATTCATCTGATATTCCATAAGAACTAGCTTGTTCTATTTTTTCTAAAAGTAATTGTTTATCTTTTTCTTGCAATAGTTCCATCAGATGAGAAGATAAATATTTTACACCTACACCATAACTTGCAATATGTTCTGTTACATCTAAAGAATGCAATTCATGTTTTAAAAACCATATTGTTGCAGTTTCTGCCAAAACATTAATGGTATTAAACATCTCAATTTGTTTACTTGTTTCAATTTTATTATCCAAACTTTCTATCGATGCCCATAATTTTCGTAATTCAAACACCGTTCTCGTCATAGCATAAGCCCGTGCAATATCAGGGGCTGACATCCCAGTTCTTTCATTCATAACAAAAACAAAAGTGGGGCCTACTCTATTAACTAAACTATTGGTAACAGCCGTTGCAATAATTTCACGCTTCAATTGATGTTGCATAATCTCTTTATCATAAAGATCACCCAAAACTTTTGGAAAATAATTAATTAAATCTTCTGTTAATTGGGGTTCATCTGGCAAATCTGAGGGTAAAAGTTCAGCATAAAGTGTCATCTTTGCATAAGCCAATAACACAGCTAATTCAGGGCGTGTTAAACCTTGTTGATTGGCTCTACGTTGTTTAATAACCTCATCACTTGGCAAAAATTCTAAAGCTCTATCAAGTTTACCTAGCTTTTCAAGATTTTTAATAAAACGAGATTGTTGATCTAATTGATGATAACCTAATGAATGCACAATACTTAAAGCTTGGCTCTGCAAATAATTATCTCTTAAAACAAGTTGTGCTACTTCATCCGTCATACTAGCTAACAAATGATCTCGTTGTTCAAGAGTCATTTGACCAGACCGTACAATTTTATTTAAAAGTATTTTAATATTTACTTCATGATCTGAACAATCTACACCTGCTGAATTATCCAAAGCATCCGTATTAATTTTACCTCCCTTAAGAGCAAATTCTATACGTCCATTTTGTGTGATACCTAAATTTGCACCTTCCCCAATCACTTTACATTGAAGATTCAAACTATCCACACGTACAAAATCATTTGCTTTATCTCCAACTTCTCCATGTGTTTCTGAGCTAGCTTTAATATATGTTCCAATACCCCCAAAAAATAATAAATCGACAGAATGGCACAATAAAATTTTAATAATAGCATTAGGTGTTAGTTGATCAACATCAACTCCTAAAAAAAGTTTAATTTCTGGTGTAAGTTTTATTGATTTTGCTTTTCGATCAAAAATACCCCCACCTGCAGAAATAAGATCTTGTTGATAATCCGTCCAACTGGAACCAGGCAAATTAAATAACCTTTCCCGTTCCTTCCAACTTTTTTCTGCATCCGGATTAGGATCGATAAAAATATGCAAATGATTAAAAGCTGCTAATAATCTTGTATGTTTTGAAAGAAGCATACCATTCCCAAAAACATCGCCGGACATATCACCTACACCAATACATGTAAAATCTTGACTTTGAATATCACGGCCCATCTCACGAAAATGGCGTTTGACTGTTTCCCAAACACCCTTGGCCGTAATACCCATTTTTTTATGATCATAGCCTGCAGAACCACCTGAAGCAAAAGCATCATCAAGCCAAAATCCATAATTTCGTGATAAGCTGTTTGCAATATCAGAAAAAGTTGCGGTACCTTTATCTGCCGCAACAACCAAATAAGGATCATCATCATCATGCCTTATGACCTGCACTGGGGGGTGTACTTTTTCTGCGGATAGGTTATCTGTGATATCCAAAAGACCACGTACCATAATTTTGTAGCATTCAATTCCTTCAGCTATATAGGCATTACGATCATTAGTAAGAGGTGGTTTTTTTACAATAAACCCCCCTTTAGATCCTACGGGCACAATAACAGAGTTTTTAACCATTTGTGCTTTCATTAAACCTAATATTTCTGTACGGAAATCTTCCCGTCTATCCGACCATCTCACCCCTCCGCGTGCTACTTTTCCACCACGCAAATGAATTGCTTCAACTCTTGGACTATAGACAAAAACTTCTACCATTGGATGGGGTAATGGTAATTCATCGATTGCAGACGAATTAAGTTTAAAAGATACATATGATTTATAATAACCATCTGACGTTTTTTGATAATAATTTGTTCTTAAAGTTGCATTAATAACATTAAGATAACGCCTTAATATCCGATCTTGATCCAAATTTGAAACTGTATCTAACTGTTTAACAATTTGATTTTTAATATCTTCTGGTAAAAGTTTTGTCCGTAAATCTTGTTTTTGCGGATCAAAAAGCGATTCAAATAACTCTACTAACTTAATTGTTAAAGCACTATAACCTGCAAGTGTTTCTTCCATATAAGATTGGCTAAAGGGTATAGTAATTTGTCGTAAATATTTGCAATAAGCACGCAACATTGTCACTTGACGCCAATTAAGTCTTGCAGACAGAGTAAGACGATTAAATCCATCATTCTCCATTTCTTCAGACCATACTTTTTTAAAAGCTTCGTGAAAAATTTCTCTAACTTTACGAATATCTAAATCTTTAATTGCTGAAGAATTAACTACAAAATCATGAACCCAAACTTTTTTACCTAATCCTTGGGGTGAAATTTCATAAAATAATTCACTTTCAATTTTTAACCCCATGTTTTCAAGCATAGGAAGCACATCAGATAGGACGATTTGCGTCCCAGCATTATAAAGTTTTAATCCTAAATAATTTTCACCTGCTTCCATAGATTTATAAAGGTTAAGGGCAATATCATTATCTTTAATAGCAATTTCCATATAGGCAATATCAACAATTGCTGTTTGCGCCGTAAATTTTTCTTTATAACTCGTGGGAAAAGAATTACTGAATTGTTCAATATAAGATGAAGCTTTTATATCCCCATAGCTTTCAATAAGGACGTTTTTCAATCGATCCACCCATGAACGGCCCGCTTCAATTAATTTCTTCTCAACATCATCCAAATCAATTTCTTTTTTATCATCAGACAAAGTAACAATAATATGGATACGACATAAAGTTGACTCCGTCATATGTGTATAAAAAGCAACTACATGGCCACCAAAAGCACTAACTAATATATCCTGAACACGTTGCGCAAGATAAAGATCATATCGGTCACGTGGAACATAAACAAAGCAAGATGCAAATCGATCTAATAAATCCCGCCTGACAAATAGTGCAATTCTTTGGCGTTCCTGGAGATACAGAATTCCCATTGCAATATCATAAAGCTCATCTTGGGATGCTTGAAAAAGTTCATCTCGTGGATAAGTTTCCAAAATATGCAATAAAGCTTTACCATCATGACTATTCGATGCAAAATTAGCACGTTTCAAAACATAGTTAACTTTACTTCTTAAAAAAGGAATAAGTTTAGAATTTTGATTGTATGCTACTGACGTAAAGAGACCAACAAACTGTCTAAGCCCAATTATATGTCCATTTGAATCAACTTTTTTGATACTAATAACATCAAGATAACTTGACCTATGAACTGTTGCTCTTATATCTGCTTTTGTAACTAGCAAAAATTCTGAGCTATTGATTAAAAATGTAGCCTCTAAGGTTTCTTCAGGATTCTGATATTGATTCTTGTAAATAGGAAAAAGTGGGTCGCGCAAAATACCAAGACCACTTTTTAAATTAACATGAACTTTTGTCTTGGCGTCTTGACATTGATAATCACGATACCCTAAATAAGTAAAATGATTTTCATCAAGCCACATTAAAAAATTATTCACCTCTTGACTATCTTGCGAAGATAAATTTTTACAATATTTCTCTATTTCTTCACGGCATTCTTTATTCTTGTGACGCATATTTTGCCAATCTTCCACGGCCCTTCGTACATCCCATAAAATCTTTTCAAGCAACGTTTCAATCGCTTTTAATTTTTCTGGTAAATTTTGCTCACTAATCCTTATTTGCATATAAGATTCAACAATTGTATTATTACCTTTAATCTTACGAATATTATTGTCACGATAAAGAGATACAACCGGATGAATGACAAGATTAATATTTATAGATTCACGATTAAGAGCGGCTGTAACAGAATCCACTAGAAACGGCATATCATCATTGACAATTTCAATCACAGAATAAGGCGCATCCCAACCATCTTTTTCATAATTAGGAGAATAAGCTCTTATTTTTGGTTTATGTGTAGATCTTTGTTCTCCGAATTCCCATAAAGATAAAGCTGCCATAAAAAGAGTTTCTGCTCTTTCTTCTAAAATATCATCTGCAGCTATATTTGAATAAAAAGAACGAATAAAAAATTCGATCTCTTGCATTTTTGCGCGTTCAATTTTTGCATATCCTGCGTTAATAATATCTTCAATAAGTTCTGTTTTTAATTTTTCGGTTCGCCGTAACATATCCAATCTCATATAAATTGTGAAAGGGAATTATGATGAAATAAATCGTTTTATATTTATACTAAGTAATTCTTTAATAAAAAAAAGTGTTTTTTTTAATTTAATTTAATTTTTAATAATTTTTGAATCTAATTCATGAATATCAGAAACAATAAAGACAATTAAAGGATCCTGTTTTCCTCTAATTTGTAAGGTATGAGATTGAAGCTGACTTGTATCTAATGTTGAATAATGAACCATATTTTCCGATAAAATTAATTGACAAGAAAAATCTTTTGTTAAACCTTCAAGACGACTAGCTGTGTTAACTGTATCACCAATCGCTGTTGTTGATACTGCATGAGCATGCCCCATTTCACCAATAACAACCGGCCCAATATGAATTCCAATACCAATACGTAAGGGTTCTGGTAAATCATGGGCTAAAGACTCATTAAGAGATTCTAAATTTTTTACCATTTGTTTTGCAGCTTCAATCGCTTGTTTTGAGGCAATTTGCGGTGTTTGACCAATACCAAATAGGGCCATTACTCCATCTCCTATAAATTTATCAACATGCCCACCCGCTTGTTCTATTGCAGTCCCCATCGCTCTGAAATATTTATTAAGTAAAAAAACAATATCATAAGGTAATTTATGTTCTGATAATTTTGTAAAAGCTCTTAAATCAGCAAAAAGCACAGCTATTTCTTCTTCACGTCCATGCAGATATGCTTTTTTATAACTATCCTTTGGCATAATTGTAGGAGGTAAAAGAGGTATGACACTTACATTTTCTATTGGTTTAATTTGGCAAGCCAACCTAACATTTGGACCAGCTTTTATACGATTTAATACTTTCTGCTCTTCTAAAGAAGGTGGGGGAATATTTTCTAAAGGTGACAGAATTTGTACCCGGCATGTTGAGCAACGACCACGTCCCCCACATATTGAAGCATGAGGAATATTATGTAATCTACTTGCTTCAAGAATACTCATCCCCTTTTGGATAACAGCTTTACGGTCATCTGGGTAAGTAATTGTAATATAATTTTGTCTTAAAATTAAAAAACGGCACAATCTTGCTACTAAAACAAGAATAACTAAACTTACAAAACCTATCTGTCCACGAACAAAAAAGTTATGAATTATAGAAATTTGCTCAGCTGTTGGTAATTTTATAAGAACAGCCTGTGCCCCAAACCAGTCCGGATTTTGCATTAATCTTTCAACTTCACGCCCTGCTGTAATAAACCCCAACAATGAAAAAATTGGGAGCAGAAGGGCCAAACTATAAAAAAATTTAGATATATTAGAATAGAAACTTTTCATTCTAAGCCAAAAGTGAATGCCTATACATCCATGAATCCACGCAGTAATCATCACAACAATTTGTTGAACTCCAATCCATGGTTCCCAAACCCAAAGAGACATCAAAACATAACTGTAAAGATCTTGTAACCCAAAAATTTGATGTGCAACCCTAGTTGCTAATATATGGATAAGAAGTAAGGGAGGTATAAATAATCCTGTTCCCAATTGGATTATTTCCCACAGAGGCATACGTAAAGTATTACGTCGATAAAGAGACCATAAAGCAAGAACTGCGTGTATAAAAAAAGAACCATACAAGATCGTAGTTATAATTGGATTCCGCCAAAAAGTGATAAAAATCACTCTACCAGCTTCCATAGCATCTAGAGAAAAAAGTCCTAATGTGTGATTTAAAAAATGACTTATTAAATAAAAAAATATAACCAATCCAGTTCCAAGACGCAGATTCTGGATTAAATAATTTGACATATTTTTTAACAATCAATCATGGTAAGTATAAGGTACCACCTTTTGGTGAATCGTTCCAAAAAGATTAATATTATTATGATCTAGCATTTCAATTTTTATCTGATCACCAAATTTTAAAAAAGGTGTAATTGGTTTACCTGTTTCAATTATTTCTAACATTCTTTTTTCTGCGAGACATGAAGAACCACAATCATAATCCTTATTAGATACTGTTCCAGAACCTATAATTGTCCCTGCTATTAAAGGTCTTGTTTTTGCTGCATGTGTAATAAGATCAGCAAAATTAAATGTCATATCAATCCCAGCATTTGGCCAACCAAAAATTTTATCATTTAAATACGTCAACAAAGGTAAAGATACCTTGAAATCATTCCAAGCATTCGATAATTCATCAATTGTTATGGCTACTGGAGAAAATGCTGTCGAAGGTTTGCTCTGAAAAAAACCAAATCCTTTCGCCAACTCATTTGGTATCAAATTACGTAAAGACACATCATTAACTAACATCAATAATTTAATGTGTTGACCTGCTTTAACTGAATTTATTCCCATTGGAACATCATCTGTAATGACCGCAACTTCTGATTCAAAATCAATTCCCCAATTTTCATCAGCAAGACTAATAGGATCACAAGGGCCAAGAAAACTATCCGATCCACCTTGATACATCAAAGGATCTGTCCAAAAACTTGCAGGCATTTCGGCACCACGAGCCTTACGCACAAGCTCCACATGATTAACATAAGCCGACCCATCTATCCATTGATATGCCCTAGGTAAAGGAGATGTACATAAATTAGAATCAAATTTTTTTCTATCGTTTAATAAACCTTTATTAAGTTGGTTATATAGATTATCAAGAATAGGTTGATTGTTTTTCCAATCATCAAGTGCCATCTGCAAAGTTTGAATAGGAGCTTCAATTGTATAATACAAATCACGGCTTACAATCATAAGTCTACCATCACGAGTATTATTTTTATAACTGGCTAATTTCATTTTTTTACACTGTTGCTCCAACTTTGTACGTAACCATTCCATTCTATTTGGGACGCAGTATTTCCTACCTCTAAGGCATCTCGTGCATCAATCATAACCGCATATTCGTCTGTTGTTTGCTTCTTTGGCGTAAACATATTTTGTAATGCTTTAGGATGAGGTCCATGGGTAAATCCACATGGATGGAATGTAACCATACCAGGATGAATATTATCACGGCTAAAAAAATCTCCCGCATGATAAAAAAGAACTTCATCATAATCATCATTATTATGAAAAAATGGTACTTTTAAAGCACCAGGATCCGTTTCAAAAGGTCGTGGTGCAAATGTGCAAACTACAAAACGATTAGCTACAAAAGTTGTGTGGGCCGAAGGTGGCACGTGGTATCTATGGCTCATCAATGGGCGAATATTTGAAACATTAACCCTGACAGGAATAAGATCTCCTTTCCAACCCACAGCATCCAAAGGATTATAAGGATAAGTAACCGTTGAAATTTCTTGTCTTCTTTTTATTTTTATTTTCCATTGGCCTATATTTTGCTGTTGTGCCAAAAAAAACTCATCAATCCTTGGGGTATCTAATAAAGCAGGATCAAAAATTGCATGCGGTCCCATCATACCTTTGTCTGGCAAAAGATAACTCCCATTCGTAGCTTCAATTAATAAAATAGACATTAATTCTTGGCATTCTATCCGCCACATAGTTCCACGTGGCAGTACAATATAATCACCCTTCGCAATAGATAAGTGCCCATAATCACAATAAAGATGGCCTTCACCTTGATGAATAAATAACAATTCATCACCATCAGCATTACGTGCCAAATGATCCATATTTTTATCAATAGTCCAATACCGCATGCGCACTGAATTATTATAAAGAATATCGGACGCATTCCATGGGGAAGACATAGAAGAATTAATTTTTGTTAAATCAAAAGCACGTGGCCTTAAAGGTCCTTCCCAATCAATCCACCCTGTCGGTGGATTTTTGTGATACATATGTGTAGCCGGGCCATAAAAACCTTCTTTACCTAATTCTCGTTCATACGTACCTTCTGGTACATCAGCGTGTGCTTGCCTTGAAGTATTTCCTTCTGTCTTAGGAAAATATATATAGTTTTTCATTTTTTACCTCTTACAACATGTACCATATTAAACATGTCTATGATTGCCAAATTTCTTTTGGCGTTCACTCATAGATTTAAGCTGACCACAGGCTGCCATTATATCTTCACCCCTAGGCATTCGTACCGGTGCCGCATATCCAGCTTTAAAAACAATATCACTAAATTCTTGAATAGATTTATCAGTAGATCGTTCAAAGCCAGAGCCAGGCCAAGGATTAAAAGGAATTAAATTAATTTTTGCATGTATATTTTTTAAAAGACGGACAAGCTCTTTTGCATCGGAAGGCGTATCATTAATACCCTTTAACATAATATATTCAAATGTAATTCTTCGTGCATTACTCAAAGACGGATAATCTTGGCAAGCTTTCAAAAGTTCAGCAATAGGATATTTTTTATTAAGAGGAACCAATTGATTACGTAAATCATCACGTACAGCATGTAAAGAGATTGCAAGATTTACCCCCAATTCTTGTCCGCATTGCCTAATCATAGGCACAACACCCGCTGTTGACAGCGTAATTTTTCTTTTAGAAATAGCAATGCCTTCAGGATCCATCACAATTTTTAATGCTTTAGCAACATTTTCATAATTATAAAGGGGTTCACCCATACCCATCATAACAATATTAGAAATTGCCCGGTCTCCTGTTGCAGGAGGCCATTCATTTAATTCGTCACGCGCAACCATTATTTGATTTACGATTTCAGCAGATGTTAAATTACGAACCAGTTTTTGTGTTCCTGTATGACAAAATTGGCAATTTAAAGTACATCCAACCTGAGAAGAAACGCATAAAGTACCTCTACTTTCAGTAGGTATATGGACTGTCTCTATTTCGTTGTGATCGGAAAACTGTAAAAGCCATTTACGCGTTGTATCTGTTGAAGCTTGACTTAAAGATATTTGCGGTCGACTAATTAAAAAATGTGTATTGAGCAATGTTCGTAAACTTTTGGAAAACGTGGTCATGTGATCAAAATCGGTAATACCCCGATAATAAATCCAATGCCATAATTGCTTTGCACGAAAAACTGGCAAACCAATAAGTGATAATTCTTGAATAAGCTCCTGCCGGCTTAATCCAATAAGTTGTTTTTTTTCTTCAACTGTATCTAATTTAGACGGTAAAGATAAATTATAAGCTTCTATTGGTTGCATTGTTTCTATTTAAGGTTGAACATTACAAGCTTTGCTCATAGCAGCATAAGCTTTACCAAAACCATTTAAAGAATAACTATCTTTAGTTTTCACATTTTTATCATTAGTTCCCGTAATCGATAGGCTAGATGCTTTTTTCATAGCTTGTACAATTTTTTTATCTGTCGCTGAATCTTTGGCCCATGCTTTATCCTCTTGGGTAAAGAAATTAAATTTTTCTCCTTTTTCAATTTCTATTAAAGCTTCACTTCCTGTTTTATAAGAATAACCAGCAACAAAACTTACAGTATCAAATGTATTATCAGCAGGACGATGAGTAACAAGAAGATAAACCCTATTACGTGCGGGATCCGTTTTTTCTACTTTAGAGGCGTCACTATGAATAAAACAACCTTTTTTACCATTTTCCATAAATGATACAGCTTGCCAATTACCAAATTTTCCTAAATCTGTTTCTTGGGCATATCCTTGTATTGCATGTAAAAAAATATTCGTTATAACCCACATTCCTAAAATAATTTTATACTTCATAATATTGCAACTTCCTCTTTCATAAAATATTGCTTAAATTGATTTAGATTTTTCAAGCCCAACTCTATAATAATTTATCATCCTTAAAAGTCTATTATATTTCTTATTTATTTTCTTATCTGTTGTCCTCCTGCACGAACTGGTCTTTCTGCAAAACGCCCTAAACTAATCATTCTATCATACATAACAAGAGCACCTGCTAAACTTAAATTGATACAAAAATCTGTTGGTATCCGCACAATATGATGACACTTAGCTAAAATTTCTCCTGATAAATTACCTTTTTCAGGTCCCAAAATATAGGCCGCACGCTGGGGATGACGAAAACTTGGCAAATTAATTGCCCGGTCAACCAATTCAACCCCAACCAACTGACAACCTATAGGTAAATCCATGTCATCAATACTTTTCCATTTATAGACAGGACAATGTTCCACCGCATGAGATGTATCTGATTGCTGAATAGAACGCCAATCTAGTGAAGATCCAATAGTAAATGTAAAACTAGCACCAAAGGCATTAGCTGTACGCAAAAGTGCCCCTAAATTCATAGATTTACTTATATTTTCTGCCCCGATAGCAAAATAACCACGCATAACTATATCATACCAAAATTATTTATTAGTTTAATTGTTATTTCTTAAAATTTCAAAATGTCTTTTACGTTTAATTTTAATATAAATTAAAAATTTTATATAGCTTAATAAGAATTTTATTTAGAATTTATTATTAAAACTGTAAACTGTTTGCAAATTACTTCTTCAAACGCTATGTTTCACTAACTTTAAAAAACTAACAGTCGAAATTAGTATTAAAATACATTGGATTTTAAATTTTGTCATCATCATCATTTTTAAACGTTGAAATAACCAGAGGAAATAGTACAGAAAGTTGTCACCACGTTCATGCTGTCATTAGTGACTCTGAAGGTAAAATAATTAAAAGCTGGGGTGATTACAAAAAATCTGTTTACCCAAGGTCAGCTATTAAACCTATACAAGCTATTCCTTTAATTGAAACTGGGGCTTTAGATCATTTTAATTTAACTAATAAAGAAATTGCTCTTGCTTGCGCATCTCATTCAGGTGAAGAAGAACATGTAAATATAGTAACTGCATGGCTTACAAAAATAGGCTGTCGCCTTGAAGATCTAGAATGTGGCATTCATAAACCTTCTTCATCTGCAGCCTATAAAAATTTAATTCTTAATCATAAAGCACCAACAGCTTTACATAATAATTGTTCAGGTAAACATACCGGTTTTTTAACAACAGCACGTTATCTTAATGAGGATATAAAAAATTATATTCATATCGATCACCCTGTACAACAAAGAGTTCTGGAAACATTAAAAAAAATATGTGGCATTAATAGTAATCAATTTGCTTATGGAATTGATGGATGTGGCATACCAGTTATTACTATTCCTCTTCATAATATGGCTCAAGCTATGGCTAAATTTGCAAATCCTAGAAATTTGGAACCCGCAATTGCTAAAGCAATCCAAAGAATTACCCAAGCTGTATCAGAATATCCAGTCTTAACAGGTGGAACTGAGGAATTTTGTACAGAGGTTATGAAAACCACAGGCAAAAAAGCAATTATCAAAGTAGGTGCTGAAGGTGTTTATTGTGGCTATTTACCAGAAAAAGGATTGGGGGTAGCACTTAAAGTCGAAGATGGTGCCAAACGCGCTGCAGAAGCAGCAATGGGTTATATTTTAAATTTTCTAGGTGTTTTTTCTGAAGAAGACAAAATAACTCTTAAGAATTTTCTTAATCCTCATATTAAAAGCTGTGCTGGTAAAGTGGTTGGAAACACGATTATAACGTAAATATAATTATGCAAACTTTTATAGATCCTGTCCAGAAACATTATGAAACTTATCCCTATCCCCCACGTAAACCGGAAGACGAAAAACATCGTCTTATTGAAGGGTACCCTAGCCATATTCTGGAAATAGACCATTACATTTTTGGGGGTAAAATTGGACAGCAAAAAGATATACGTATTTTAATCGCAGGTGGGGGTACAGGTGATGCAACCATTATGCTTGCACAACATCTTAAAGATAGAAATTTAACTGCAGAAATTATTTATCTTGATCAATCCCAAGCTTCTTTAGATATAGCAAAAAAAAGAGCAGAAATAAGAGAATTAACTAATATAAAGTTCATTTTAAATTCTCTTGAAAAATTACCTGAATTAAATCTCGGATTTTTTGATTATATCGATTGTTGTGGGGTACTACATCATCTTGCCAATCCCGCTGAAATATTAATGCATTTAAAAAAATCCCTTAAACAATATGGGGGAATAGGGTTAATGGTTTATGGATTAATTGGCAGAACCGGTGTCTATGAATTGCAAAATGCTTTAAAACGTTTGGTAGCAGATCAACCTATGGCAACACAAATTGATCTAGCAAAACGTCTCTTAAAACAGCTTCCTTCAACAAATTGGTTTATCAAAAATACCATTGTCAAGGATCATTTGCAAGCAGGCGATAGTGGGCTTTATGACCTTCTCCTACACCATCGGGATCAAGCTTATACAACAGACCAGTTAGCACATCTTATCGACCAAACAGATTTAAAAATTATTTCTTTTATTGAACCATGGCGTTACAATCCCCACTATTATATTTCTGATGGTGCACTTTTAAAGCAATTAGATAAATTGACTTATATTGAACGAGCAGCTCTTGCGGAAGAACTGGCCGGAAATATGAAAATACATGTCTGCTATATTACACATAAAAATAATTTTCCACCCATTATGAATGAAATTAATGATAATCAAGCTGCACCTATTTTACGACATCGTAATGGATTGGAATTAGCAAAAGCAGTTAAAGGCAAAGATAATATCCAAATTACTCTAGATAATTTACCTATAGTTTTTCCTATACCTCGTCTTAGTGGACCAATTTTAAATTTAATTGACGGAAAAAATTCTCTAGAAACAATTTATAATAACCTTAATAAAAAACAAAATTTAACATGGGACGTTTTTAAAAATGAATTCCATTCCCTTTATAGGGTTTTTAATGCTATTAACCAAATGTTTATTTATTATCCTAATTAATTATAAGTAGATGTTGAATGTTTAAAGAACTTGGTGTTTTTTTTAAAAGTTGGTTACGTTCCCCGTTACAAATTGGTGCTATTTTTCCTAGTAGCCGTGATTTGGCAAAAGCTATTGTCGAACAGATTCCAGATGAAGATGATGGATTAATTATAGAGCTGGGTGCAGGTACTGGGGCTATTACACAAGCATTATTAGATAGTGGAATTGATCCCCAACGTTTAATTATTATAGAGCGTGATGATAATTTTTTTCTCTACCTCAAGAAAAAATTTCCTGAACTTCTTATTATTAATGGAAGTGCTGAACATCTAGAAGAGCTTTTAGATTTTAAGAATCACAGAGTTCAAGCTATTGTTTCAAGTCTTCCCTTTATGTCCATGAAACAATTTCAACAATGGGCAATTATAAAACCTTGTTTCAGGGTTTTGGGATATAACGCACCCTTTATTCAGTTTACATATAGTTTTTCATCCCCCTTACCTTATAAAGATTTTAATCTCTCAGCTGAGCTAAAAAAAAGAGTTTTCACAAATTTCCCTCCAGCTAGTATATGGGTATATAAAAATTTATATAGAAATATTTAATATTTATCTTTCAAAATAAAAATAAATTTGATCTAATTCGGGTGGCTGTATAGGTGTATCCATCAACATATTGTGAATTTGTCCACGATGATGTGTTTGATGATTAAAAAAATGGGTTATAGCATAGCCTAAAATTATTTCTTTGGATTCACCTGCCATGTTTTTATAATTAAATTTCTGGGAAAAATCTTTATCTTGGTATTTTTCCATAAATTTTAAAATACAATCATCTTGTTCATAACAAGCATTTTTTAATGAAAGAAAATCATTAAATAAAACAAGGTCTAATCTTTTAAAATTTGGTAATTGACCCGAAAAACGATCTAACCATATTTTATTTGCTACGAAAAGATGATTTAAAGTTCCCAGAATAGATTTAAAAAAAGCCGGTCTTTCCTTGGCAATTTCTTCAAGCGAAAGTTCGCCACATGTTTGATATAACTTATTATTTGCCCAATGATTATAATGTGCTAAATAAATAAAATATTCTTTATTCATTTTTTTTCTAATTGGTTAAAATATTTTACAAGATAGTGAATTAAATGAACAATATTAAAAGCAAATCCACATTTTAAATTATCACCAGCCAACCATAATGATAATCCATTTTCTACGGTAATATCTGAACGAATACGACTGATGAATATTCTATCTTCACCGTTAATTTCTGCTGGCGTTACATATCCTTCATCTGTGCGATAATCCATAAGAGATACAAGAGGTGATTGTTTTAAAATTTTACGAACCGTATTAATTTCTATTTCCTTTTTAAATTCTATAGTTAAACTTGCTGCATATCCAACAAAAACAGGAACCATTACACACGTAACTGTCCCTTTAATTTTGGGATCAATAATTTTTTTTATTTCACATATTAAATTCCACTCTTCACTTGTCTCCCCTCCTTCTAAAAAAGTTCCTATATAGGGGATAACATTAAAAGCTATCTGTTTAGAAAAATGTTCATAAACCATAGGTTGATTAATATAAAGGGACCGTGTTTGATTAAATAATTCATCCATCCCTTCTTTGCCACTGGAAGAAACAGATTGATATGTTGATACCGTAAATCGTTTTACAGTAAAATTATCGTGCAAAGGTTTTAAAGCTAATGAAATTAAAGCTGATAAAGGTGATGCAACAGAAATTATTTTAGGTAATTTAGAAAATTTTAAGGAACTAAAATTTACATAAGAAACAATAAGAGGAATTTGAGGATTAAACCGAAATTTTTCTGTTGTATCTATCAAGATACATTCTGGATTTAATTTATGTAAAATCTGGCTATGATTTAAAAGTAAATCAAGATTAATAACAATATTAATATTTTTAAAATCAAATTGATCAAGAATGTTAATATTTAGGACTTCTTTTTCACCGTAAGAAATTGTCGTCTTATCCAATTTTTTATTGGTATTAAGAACATGAATATTTTCTTTAGGAAAAAATTCAGATAAAGCAGACAAAAGCTGGTTGCCATAATAACTTACAGCACCAATAACTGCTATTTTAGGTTTCATTAACGAAAGCTAAATATAATTTTATGCAGAAGCTTTAGCCTTAGCTCTTGTTTTACTTTTCTTTTCAACAGGCTGGGTTTGCTCTTGAATTTGCGTATCTGCCTCTTGATAAACATCAACTTTTTCTGCAATACGTGCAGCTTTACCTGTTAATCCTCTTAAATAATAAAGTTTAGCACGTCTTACATCACCATGACGTACAACTTCAATATTGGCAACAAATGGGCTATAAAGTGGAAATACCCGTTCTACTCCTTCACCATAAGAAATTTTTCTAACTGTAAAAGAAGAATGCAATCCTGCATTACGTCGTGCGATACAAACACCTTCAAAAACTTGGACGCGCTCACGATTACCTTCAACAACTTTCACACTGACCTTCAATGTATCACCAGGTGCAAAATTTGGGGGCGTGCCTTTTGCTGTTAATTTAGCAATTTGCTCTTGATCCAACTGATTAATAGTTACCATAATTTTGCTTCCTTCATAATTCAATTTTAATCTAAAACGCTTTCACGCTTTTTACTATTTTGGTGTCTTTTTATCCAGCTGATATTTTGCCCACAAATCCGGTCGTCTTTGTTGTGTTAACTTTTCAGCTTGGGAAAAGCGCCAATCTTTAATACGCTGATGATCACCAGATAACAAGATATCAGGTACTGATACTTCTTGCCATATAGCAGGTCGCGTATAATGATGGTATTCTAATAATCCTTGCGCAAAACTCTCTTCTTGTAAAGTATCCTTTTGCTTTAAAACACCAGGCAATAATCTAACACATGCGTCAATTAAAGCAAGAGCTGCAGGTTCACCCCCAGAAAGAACAAAATCACCCAAACTAATTTCTTCCATTTGATGCGCATCAATAACACGTTGATCTATACCCTCATATCTTCCGCATAAAAGAATAATACCAGAACTACTTGCTAAATTTTCTACAACTTTTTGGGTTAAGGGATATCCTTTGGGAGTTAGATAGATTTTTCTTGCTGATGGATTATTTTGGACCGCTAAACACATAGATTCATGAACAACATCCGGACGCATAACCATACCTGGGCCACCACCAAAGGATGTATCATCAACTGTTTTATATTTATCCGCTGTAAAATCTCTAATATTAAGGGTTTTTAGCGACCAAATCCCTATTTCTTTGGCCTTACCTGCAAGTGAATATTGCAAAGACCCTGGAAACATTTCTGGGAAAAGAGTTAAAACTTGAACATGCCACATAATAATTTTTATACAATTAAATTTAATTTTGATTGAGACAGTAAGACGATTCTATACGGATCTGCCTTAAAGTAAGATCAATTTCTGGTACTGCTTTTAAGGTAAATGGTATCATAATTTCTGATCCATTCTTTTCTCTAATTTCAAGAAAATCCCCAGCACCAAAATTATGACAAGCTATTATTTTGCCTAACAAAAGACCATTTTCATCAATTACAGACAGTCCAATTAGATCTGTTTGATAGTAATCCTCTTGATCAACTAAATAAGGCAATTTTTCTCTTAAAGCATAAAGTTTCGTGTTCTTAAAAAGAATTGCTTGATCACGGTTATTGATGCCATCAATAGCTGTAATTACTATATCATTTACGATACTTTTAATTTTAAAAGTAAAAATCTGTTTTTGCTCTTGATCATACAAGGGTTGATATTTTTCAATATCTTGAGGATTGTGCGTAAAACATTTTATTTTTACCAAACCTTTGACACCATGAACTTTTATAATTGTACCAACAAAAACTAAAGAACGGTCAACAATAACTATTTACCTTTGGTTTATATCAAATACTCTAACAAACTATGCCGCTGCTGGTTCAGTTGGCTCTTTAGTTGCACTTTCTGCTTCTTTCAAACGAGCCTGGGCCTTAGCTTTTGGTAAATGTTTCTTTGTTTGATCATGTTTAGCAGGGGCTGAGATCAATCCAATTGATACCATAAACATCGCAACACGTTCTGTTGGTTGTGCGCCAGCTTTAAGCCAATATTCCAAACGTTCTTTTTGTAAAGCAAGACGATTAGAATCATCACGAGCAAGTAAAGGGTTATAAGTTCCTACTTTTTCTAAAAAACGACCATCTCTTGGAGAGCGAGAATCAGCAATTACAACATGATAATATGGTCTTTTTTTTGAATTGATTCAAACGACGTGTTTTCTCACCTTGAGGTTCAGATAAGCGAAAAAGACAAACTCACAAAAGAAGGAAAAAAAACAACTTAAGAGTACAGAATTGTCATCTGGATCGTCCAAAAACTTTATGATCGAATCAAAACTTGGACGTTTTTGAGGATCAGGATGCCAACACTTCTTGATGAGCCTTTTGAATTTCAGCGGCCAATTCTCGTTTATTGCAGGTCTCTCTTTTTTGTGAACCACTAATTTTTCCAGGTCCCAAGTAGGAACTCCTTGCCAAGGCAAATCTCGTTCCAATGTCTCCCATACCCTGGATTTTAATGTGAACTCTTGAATACAATTATTATTTTTCCTTACACTATTGCGAAACTATAAACATCTGCCTTTTCATCA
>JAIBAD010000015.1 GCA_019695395.1 Alphaproteobacteria bacterium | reverse complement strand
TTTCAATTATTTGGGAAATTCCAAGTATAGAAGGCTTTAATTTTAGAGGTGGGGTAAGTTTATCACCAGAATTTATGGCCTTATTAATTGCTTTATCAATTTATACATCGGCCTTTATTGCAGAAATTGTTCGCTCTGGTATTTTGGCAATTGGCCATGGTCAAACAGAGGCTGGATTAGCATTAGGTTTATCTCGAAGTAAAGTTATTAATCTAGTTATTATTCCACAAGCGTTGCGAGTTATTATACCACCCCTTACAAATCAATATTTAAATCTGACTAAAAATTCGTCTCTTGCGGTCGCAATTGGTTTTCCAGATTTAGTCAGTGTTTTTGCTGGAACAGCTTTAAATCAAACAGGACGCGCTGTTGAAATTATATCACTCACTATGTTATTTTACTTGATCATCAGTTTACTTATTTCTTCTATTATGAATTATTATAATCGCAAAGTTCGATTTATGGAGCGCTAATATGCAAGAACTTATGCCTCCTGTTTCTGAACATTCTAATATTTTTATAAAATTATGGGT
This sequence comes from Alphaproteobacteria bacterium, assembly GCA_019695395.1. Classification (NCBI taxonomy): domain Bacteria; kingdom Pseudomonadati; phylum Pseudomonadota; class Alphaproteobacteria; species Alphaproteobacteria bacterium. The sequence goes on along the minus strand of JAIBAD010000015.1, from coordinate 38,289 downwards.
TTGGCTTCGGACCAATCTTTTCTCTTCATTTTTTAATACTATTCTTACTTTTCTAGCCCTTTATTTACTTTATTTAATTATACCCCCACTTTTCAATTGGTTGTTTTTAGACGCAAACTGGCATGAGGGAACATCACGTGCAGATTGTCAGGCAGATGGGGCATGTTGGACGATGATTAGAGCTAGGTTTGGACAATTTATTTATGGCTTTTATCCTGAAAGTGAACGTTGGCGTGTTAATCTTGTTTTTATTCTTATGGCTTTGGGTATTGCAGCATTTATTATAAAGAAAATTCCAGGTAAAACCTACACGGGATTATTTTTGTTAGTTTTATTTCCTTTTATTTCTTTTTGGCTTTTATATGGATGGCCATATCTACCTATTGTCGAAACAAGATTTTGGGGTGGATTGATGCTTAATGTAATTGTTGGAACAATTGGAATTGTTGCGTCTTTACCTCTGGGTATATTTTTAGCGTTAGGAAGAAGATCAAATTTACCAGTTATTAGTATGGTGTGTACATTTTACATTGAATTTGTTCGTGCTGTACCTTTAATCACAGTATTATTTATGTCATCTGTTATGCTACCTTTATTTTTACCTGAAGGGGTTACTTTTGATAAATTGCTTCGGGCTATTATTGGTATTGCTTTATTTAGTGCTGCCTATATGGCCGAAGTTATTCGTGGTGGTCTACAAGCCATTCCTCGAGGTCAATTTGAAGCAGCAAAAAGCCTTGGGTTAAATTATTGGCAAACAGTATGTTTAATTATTTTACCCCAAGCTTTGCGTTTGGTCATACCTGGTATTGTCAATACATTTATTAGTTTATTTAAAGATACAACTTTGGTCACACAAATTGGTATTTTTGATCTTTTAGGTGTTATTCAGGCTGCAACAAGGGATGCGAATTGGGCGGGTCTTGCAATCGAAGGATATGTTTTCACAGCTTTTGTTTTTTGGATAATATGTTTTAGTATGTCAAGATACAGCCAATATCTGGAAAAAAAACTTAATGCAAGCTCTTATAAAAATAATTCTGATTAAAGGTTTTTTATGGTTTTAGAACACACTACATCATCTTCCTCCCAAACAACATCGGAACCAATGGTACGTTTGACGGATGTTAATAAATGGTTTGGTTATTTTCATGTTTTACGTGATATTAATTTGGCTATTCATAAAGGGGAACGTATTGTCATATGTGGTCCCTCGGGATCAGGTAAATCAACAATGATCCGCTGTATTAATGCTTTGGAAGAGCATCAAAAAGGACAAATTATTGTTGATGGAATTGAATTAACGAGAGATATGAAAAATATCGAAGCTATTCGCCGCGAAGTTGGAATGGTGTTTCAACAATTTAATCTTTTTCCTCATTTAACTGTATTAGAAAATTTAACTCTAGCCCCTATTTGGGTACGTAAAATGCCCAAGGAAAAAGCTATTAATCTTGCAATGCAATATTTAGAACGGGTAAAAATTCCTGAACAAGCCAATAAATATCCTGGTCAACTTTCAGGTGGGCAACAACAACGTGTTGCGATTGCCCGTTCTTTATGTATGAATCCAAAAATTATGCTTTTTGATGAGCCAACATCAGCGCTTGATCCCGAAATGATTAAAGAAGTTTTAGAGGTTATGGTTGAATTGGCCAATTCTGGTATGACAATGATTTGTGTTACCCACGAAATGGGTTTTGCCCGTACTGTCGCAAATCGGGTTGTCTTTATGGATAAAGGTGAAATTATAGAAGAAAATGATCCTATTAACTTCTTTAAAAACCCAAAATCCGAAAGAACGAAGCTTTTTTTAAGTCAGATTCTTCATAATTAATTGATTTATATAAATTTTAACTAATTAAGATAGATTTTTGGGTATGGCTCTTTCTTGGGTTATTTGTTCCCATATTTGATTGAGCTCTGTATCACGATTATATATATCGGGTCGGAATTGCATTATTTTTGTATTATCAACCCATGCTGTAATATACATAATATAAACAGGTAATTCTTCTTTAAGATTAATAAGTGTTTCTTTACCCGTTGCTATAATTTGGTTGATTTTTTCTTGCGACCAATCAGGATCATTAAGAACAGCTTCAGCAAGCTCCAAGGGTTTTTCTACCCGAATACAGCCATGGCTAAAATTACGAACAGTTTTTTGGAAAAGCTGTTTGGCAGGTGTATCATGAAGATAAATATTAAATTCGTTAGGAAAGATAAACTTGATTTGTCCAAGCGCATTACTTTGACCTGGGCGTTGTCTAATATTATAGGGGAAATCTTCTTCAGTTATATTTGACCAATCCATATCATAGGGTTCAATGGTTTCTGCCCCATCCACAATTTCAAAATTATTTTCACTTAAATAATCAGGATTATTAGAAAATTGAGGTAAAATTTCTTTAACTAAAATGCTTCGTGGTACATCCCAATAAGGATTAACAACAAGATACTTCATATTTTTTGAAAAAGTTGGTGTGCGATTATAATTTGTGCCAACAATTACTTTGCTATTTAAAATAACTTGATCGTTATCAATAAATTTTAACGTATAATCTGCAATATTAACGGCAATATATCTCACCCCTAAATTTGAAGGAAGCCATCTTTCTCTTTCAATTGAAATAAGAATTTGCTGAATTTTTTGTTGAACAGGAATATTCATTTCTAAGATCGTATTTTTTCCAATAACCCCATCATCTGTTAGTCCATGATTTTTTTGAAATGATTTAACAATAGATTCAAGTTCTGAATCATAAAGATCTGAATCTATATCAGAGATAGGAAATTGTTCTTGAGTTAAGCGTTGGCGAATAAGAGGTAGGATAGGATGATGATCACCCACATTTATTTTTTTATTTTCGATAGGAATACTAATCCATTCCCCTTTTTGTTTTATATCACGATAAAAAGACAAAAATTTCTTTAATTGTTCATAATTTGAATTAGCATTATGATATTTTTCAATAACATCTTCAGGATCTGAATCATCAGCCAAATTATTTAATATTTCTTCTAAGGATAAAGATTCTTTAATAAGCAAATATTGTTTATGGGCATGGATGGGATCAATTCTACCAGCATATAAATCATTAATGTAATAATAACTTCCGCGGCTTAGCATCCATTCGGCATTTACTAGATCATCTGGGGTATCGTTATCAATTTTTTCTTTTATAGATTGGATCCAATAATCCTCAGGGACTAATCCTTCATTAGAAGCTTGTTCAAAAAAATTAAGCATTTCTTTTGCTTTTGAATTAATTTTTTCTTCATTTTTAATCCAAACAGGTTGATAATTTCTTGAGCGATAGAATTGCTTTAATCTATCAAGGTTTTGTTCTGAAAGCTTGGTATTTCCTGGTGTAAGTGTAGATAATTTTGTTTCAAGCAAAAAAGAAAAATCTTGCTCCTCGGCGCTGGCCGATACAATAAAAAGAAACATACAAATAAAAATTAATAAAAATATTTTTTTCATAATGTTATAGTTATAAGTCTATAAGAAGTTTGTAAAAAATATGTTAATAATTTTTAATAATAATTATACTATACCAATTATTTCATATGCTTGATATTGTTTTAACAGAAACCCAAACCAAAGAGATGGAAGCTCATGCCAATAGTAAGGGTATTGGGCCAAGATTTTTAATAGAGGCTGCAGGTGCTTCTGTCGCACGTATTATTCAGCAAGATTATTTCATAAGACCTATTTTAATTATGTGCGGTCCAGGCCATAATGGGGCTGATGGATTAATTGCGGCTTATTATCTTAAACAAGCAGGTTGGCCCGTTAAAGTAGCCTTATATGGAAAAAAACAAAAATTAAAACCACATACTTTTTGGGCAGCACAGATATATAATGGTCCATTGATTGAGTTATCTGAAGAATTATGTACTGTTTGTGATCCATCTTGGCTGGTGGTTGACGCATTATTTGGGATTGGTCTTAATCGTCCTATCGAAAAATCTTTGGGGCAAATATTTGAAATTCTTAAGGAAAAAAAATGTCCTGTTATTTCTATTGATCTGCCAACTGGATTACAAACGGATACGGGCAATGTTATGGGCGCTACAATTACTGCTACCCAAACAATAGCATTAACATGTTATAAACCTGCCCACTGTTTGATGCCAGGGAAAATGTTTTGCGGAAAAATTAAAATTGTCAACCTTGGCATACCAACAATTTTTTATCTTCCTTTTCTTACTTTAACTAAAATTAATTATGCTAAATCATGGATAAAATATTTTCCACTACCTTTGCCCACAGATCATAAATATAATCGTGGTCACGTTTTGATTGTGGCAGGGGATACAAAACCAGGTGCTGCTGTCTTATCATCTGTTGCAACAAGAAGGGTTGGCGCTGGGTTGGTTACAGTTCTTTGTAGAAGTGAATTAAAGCAACTTTTCTGGATACAAAATCCTGGATTATTGGTCATAGATAAAAAAGATCAAGATAGTTTAAAAGAATTATTGGAAAAAAAATCTTTAAATGTATGTTTAATTGGGCCTGGTGCTGGCTGGTCTGATACGACTAAAGACCAAGTTTTATATTTATTACAATATAAAAAATATAATATTTTAGATGCAGATGCTTTAAATGTTTTTTCAGATACCCCTGATCTTTTATGGAAAAATATTTCATCCCCAACTGTTATCACACCTCATGAAGGTGAATTTATAAGATTATTTCCAACCCTTCAGGGTAATAAAATAGAGCGTGCCCAAGCTGCCGCAAAAATAAGTCAAACTATTGTTGTCTTCAAAGGCCATGATACAGTTATTGCTCATCCCGAAGGTTATGTTCGTATCAATATTAATGCCCCATCTTGGTTAGCAACAGCTGGATCTGGGGATGTTTTAGCAGGGCTTATTGCAGGATTAATGGCCCAAGGTATGCCCCCTTTTGAATCAGCCGCCGCCGCGGTTTGGCTTCAAGGTAAAATAGCCCAGGAACAAGGTATAGGTTTTATTGCTGAAGATGTGAATCATATATTGCCAAAGATTTTAGCTCGTTTAATATCAAAATATTCTCTTGGCTAAATGCAGAGGTTGTTTTTATAATAAAAAATCTGCTATAAAACGCCCTCGAGATATTATTAAAAATTAAGCGGGCGTGGCGGAATTGGTAGACGCGCCAGACTTAGGATCTGGTAACGAAAGTTGTGGGGGTTCAAATCCCTTCGCCCGCACCATATATGGAGTAGATTTAGCAATTTAAAAAATTGATCAAATCTTTGAATAAAATACTAGGTGTTTATAAGGAATAAAGGTTATGCAGGTTAAAGAAACGTTAAATGAAGGCCTAAAACGTCAATTTAATGTAACAGTTCCAGCGTCAGACATGACAAAAAGAGCTGATAAAAGATTAAACGAATTGGCAGCCAGAATGAAATTACCTGGCTTTAGGCCGGGAAAAATTCCTATGGACCTCGTAAAAAAACGTTATGGAGATTCTGTTCAAGCAGAAATTATTCAAAAAGCTGCATCAGAAACCGCCCATCAACTTTTACAAGAGCGTGGTTTGAAAATTGCTATTCAACCCAAGGTAGAAATTCTTAAATCTGGCGAAGCTAAAGATCTTGAATTTAATGTAGATGTTGAATTGTTACCAGATATTCACATAACCGATTTTAAAAAATTGAGTTTTGAGAAAATTACATCAGACATTCCTGAAGAAAAGATTGATGAAACTTTATCCATACTTGCAGATCGTCAACGACCATGGGTTAAACTTGAGCAATCCCGTATGACACAAAAAGGTGATGGTCTAATCATTGATTTTGTAGGAAAGAAGGATGGGAAAGAATTTCCTGGCGGTAAAGCTGACAATTATCGTCTTGAATTAGGTTCTAATACTTTTATCCCTGGATTTGAAGATCAGCTTACAGGGGTTATGGTTCCTTCTCAAAAAAATATTGAAGTGACCTTTCCAGAAAATTATGGCAGTGCAAATTTAGCAGGGCAAAAAGCTGTTTTTGAAATTAATCTTAAAGAAATTGAGGTGAAGGGTGAAAAACCTGCCTTTGATGATGAATTTGCTAAAAAAATGGGATATCAAAATATTTCACTTTTAAAAGATGCAATTAAAAAACAATTAGAAGAAGAGATAGCTTTACAAAGTAAAGATGAGTTAAAGCGCAAACTTTTTGATCAATTATATGCTTTACATGATTTTGACTTACCAAAGTCAGTCGTAGATCAAGAATTTAATCAAATTTGGCAAGGATTAGAGCAAAATCGAAAATCTGGTCAATTGGATCCAGAAGATCAAAATAAAACTGATGATGAATTACGGAAAGAATATCGTAAAATTGCTGAAAGACGGGTGAAATTAGGTCTGTTATTATCTGAAGTTGGGCGTATACATAATATTCAGATATCAAATGATGAATTAAACCAAGCTGTTATGGGACAAGCTAGGAGGTTTCCAGGTCAAGAGCGTCAAGTGTTTGATTATTATCGCAATAATCAAGAAGCGTTAGCACAGCTAAGAGCACCACTTTATGAAGATAAAATAGTCGACTTTATTTTAGATATGGTTACAGTTACTTCTCATAAAGTACCTTATAATGAAGTAAAGTCTAAGACAGAAACAAAAGGAATATCTGGATAAATAATTATAAATAATAATTGGTTTTTATTTAAATAAAGGAGCAAGGTCGTGCAAGACCCAAATGAGATGTATATGAATTTTCTTGTCCCGATGGTGATTGAACAAACTAATCGGGGGGAACGGGCTTATGATATTTATTCAAGATTATTAAAAGAAAGGATAATTTTTTTAGTTGGTCCAGTAAATGATTCGATGGCAAGTTTAGCATGTGCCCAGCTTTTATTTCTTGAATCAGAAAATCCTACAAAAGATATTTCAATTTATATTAATTCGCCCGGTGGTTTAGTAACATCTGGTTTAGCTATTTATGATACCATCCAATATATAAGACCCGAAGTTTCAACTGTGTGTATGGGGTTGGCGGCGTCTATGGGGTCGCTTTTGTTAACAGCTGGTACAAAAGGTAAGCGTTTTTCAACACCCAATGCAAAAATTATGATTCATCAACCTTCTGGTGGATTCCAAGGTCAAGCAACAGATATAGAAATACATGCCAAGGATATTTTATTAACACGCGCACGTTTAAATCAACTTTATGTAAAACATACAGAACAACCTTTGGCGATTATTGAACAAACAATGGAAAGAGACCGTTTTATGATTCCAGAGGAAGCAAAAAATTTTGGTCTTATTGATAATGTTTTTGAAAAGAGACCTATGCTTGAACCTGGCACAAAACAATAAAATATTTGAAAGTAACTAAAAATTAACTATATCATATTAAATTTCATAATATAATAGTTCTATTGATAAAGAGTTGAATAATTATCAAAAAGTTCTATGTAAGATAATTGATTGCCAATAAGATATATGGATGATAGGCTTAGCCTGAGATTACCAAAGATTATTTAATTGTAACGGATTTGATTAATGACCAAGACAACAAATAGTGGTGGCGAAAATAAAAATACTCTTTATTGCTCTTTTTGCGGCAAAAGCCAGCATGAAGTGCGCAAATTAATTGCTGGCCCTACTGTTTTTATTTGTGATGAATGTGTCGAACTTTGTACGGATATTATCCGTGAAGAACATAGAACATCTCTTGTAAAATCTCGTGATGGGATTCCTACACCTCGCGATATCAGAACGGTTTTAGATGATTATGTTATTGGTCAAACTTACGCGAAACGCGTGTTAGCGGTTGCGGTTCATAACCATTATAAAAGATTAGCTAACGCGACAAAAAGTGGTGACATTGAACTCGCTAAATCAAATATTTTACTTATTGGGCCTACAGGATGTGGTAAGACATTGTTGGCACAAACTTTGGCACGTATTATCGATGTTCCCTTTACAATGGCTGATGCAACAACATTAACGGAAGCTGGTTATGTTGGTGAAGATGTTGAAAATATTATTCTTAAGCTTTTGCAAGCAGCAGATTATAATGTGGAAAGAGCCCAACGAGGTATTGTTTATATTGATGAAGTTGATAAAATTAGCCGTAAATCAGATAATCCATCAATTACACGTGATGTATCTGGGGAGGGTGTTCAACAAGCCCTTTTAAAGATTATGGAAGGGACAATTGCCTCTGTTCCACCCCAAGGTGGCCGTAAGCATCCCCAACAAGAATTTTTACAAGTTGATACGACAAATATACTTTTTATTTGTGGGGGTGCATTTTCTGGATTAGAGAAAATTATTTCGTCACGTGGCAAAGGTTCTGCCATTGGGTTTGGTGCTGATGTTAAAGGGCCAGATGAACGCCAAACCGGTGATATATTACGTGAGGTTGAACCAGAAGATCTTCTTCGTTTTGGACTAATTCCTGAATTTATAGGACGTTTACCTGTTATTGCAACTTTGGATGATTTAGCGGAAAGCGCATTGATGGATATATTATCTAAACCAAAAAATGCGCTTTTAAAACAATATCAAAAGCTTTTTGAAATGGATAATGTTCGGCTTGAATTTACCGAAGATGCACTAAAAGCAGTTGCAGGTAAAGCAATTATTCGAAAAACGGGGGCACGTGGATTGCGTTCAATTATGGAATCGATTTTGCTTGAACCTATGTTTGAATTGCCAGGTTTGAATAGCGTTGAAAAGATTGTCATCAGTAAAGAAGTTATCGAAAATAGATCGAAACCTATTTATATTTACACCGATAAGAGAGAGGATATCACGACAAACAGTGGTACCCATTCATAAGATAAAAGGATTATATATCGAAAATTTCTTAAATGGTATAATTCTAATTTCTTTAAACTAACCCTTGTAATTTTTTTTTAAGGTACATCTTTTATATCGTAGGGCGAGATACTAAATACTATTTGGTCCTTTTTAAATAAACAAAGCTAGAGGTTATATGGAACCCCAATCTTTAACAACAGAACATCTCTTTCCAGTTCTTCCTTTACGTGACATTGTAATGTTTCCTCATATGATTGTTCCTTTATTTGTGGGGAGAGAGAAATCTGTCCGTGCTCTTGAAGATATGATGAGAGAAGATAAACAAATATTACTTGTTACCCAAAAATCTGCATCACAAGAAGATCCGGGCAAGGACGATCTTTATCGTATTGGTACGATTGGTACGGTTTTACAACTTTTAAGATTACCAGATGGCACAGTTAAAGTATTAGTTGAGGGAAAGCAACGGGCAAAAATAAGCCATTTTGCTGATAATGAATCTTTTTTTCAAGCCTATGCAGATGTTTTGCAAGAAACTTCGGGTGACCCCCTTGAAGTTGAAGCCTTATTAAGATCTGTGGTTTCCCAATTCGAACAATATATGAAACTAAATAAAAAGGTACCCCCTGAAGTTTTAGTTTCAATTAATCAAATTGAAGAAGCAAGTAAGCTTGCAGATACTATTGCGTCCCATTTAGGTTTAAAAATTTCAGATAAACAAGAATTATTAGAAATTATTAATATCAATGATCGACTAGAGCGCGTTAATAATTTAATGGAAAGCGAAATTGGTGTTCTTCAAGTTGAAAGAAGAATTCGCAGCCGTGTTAAAAGACAGATGGAAAAAACCCAACGTGAATATTATTTGAATGAGCAAATGAAGGCGATTCAGAAAGAGCTTGGAGAAGGGGAAGAAGGTAAAGATGAACTTGGTGAATTAGAAGAAAAAATAAAAAATACCAAGCTTAGTAAAGAAGCCAATGAAAAAGCCATGGCTGAATTAAAAAAATTGCGTTCGATGAGCCCAATGTCAGCGGAAGCAACAGTTGTACGTAATTATTTAGATTGGCTTTTGAATATACCTTGGCACAATACAACAAAAGTTAAACGCGATATTAAACTTGCCGAAAAGGTTCTAAATACGGATCATTACGGGTTGGAAAAGGTTAAAGAACGTATTTTAGAATATCTGGCTGTTCAACAACGTATGAAAAAAGTCAAAGGTCCTATTCTTTGTTTGGTTGGACCCCCTGGTGTTGGAAAAACATCTTTGGGGAAATCTATTGCCAAGGCGACAGGCCGTAATTTTGTGCGTATGTCACTTGGCGGGGTACGGGATGAAGCAGAAATTCGTGGTCATAGACGGACATATATTGGATCTATGCCAGGCAAAATTATTCAAGCCATGAAAAAGGCGAAATCATCTAATCCTTTATTTTTATTAGATGAAATTGATAAATTGGGTGCGGATTGGCGGGGTGATCCATCTTCTGCTTTATTAGAAGTTTTGGATCCGGAACAAAATTCAACCTTTAATGATCACTATCTTGAAGTTGATTATGACTTGTCTGATATTATGTTTGTGACAACGGCCAATAGTTTACGTATGCCCCAGCCCTTGTTGGATCGTATGGAAATTATACGTTTATCTGGCTATACCGAAGATGAAAAAGTTGAAATTGCGAAAAGACATTTGTTAGATAAACAATTAAAAGACCATGGATTAAAAAGTAATGAATGGTCAATTACGGATGGCGCTTTGCGTGATTTGATTCGTTATTATACGCGTGAAGCAGGTGTGCGTAATCTTGAACGTGAAATTGCAAATTTATCCCGTAAATCAATTAAAGAAATTTTGATGAACAATTCTAAAAAAGTTACTATCACTGTTGATAATTTAGAAAAATATGCGGGTATTCGTAAGTTTCGTTTTGGAGAAACAGAATTATCTGATTTGGTTGGTGTTACAACAGGTTTAGCATGGACCGAGGTTGGGGGAGAGATTCTTACCATAGAAGCAGTTACGCTACCAGGTAAGGGTAAAGTGACAGCCACGGGTAAATTGGGTGATGTTATGAAAGAATCGGTTCAAGCTGCAGAAAGCTATGTGAAATCACGCGCGGCTGATTTCGGTATTAAACCTACAATTTTTGATAAAAAAGATATCCATGTGCATGTACCCGAAGGTGCAACACCCAAAGATGGCCCATCTGCTGGTGTGGCGATGGTTACATCAATTGTATCAGTTTTAACTAGTATAGCTGTACGCCGTGATGTTGCCATGACAGGAGAAGTTACTTTAAGGGGAAGAGTTTTACCAATTGGTGGATTAAAGGAAAAGCTGCTCGCAGCTTTACGTGCAGGTATAAAAACGGCCTTAATACCTATTGATAATGAAAAAGATTTGGCAGAAATACCAGATAATGTAAAAACTGGATTGAAAATCATTCCAGTCAAGTCTGTTGATGAGGTTTTATATCATGCGTTGGTTAAACCTTTAACAAAAATAGAATGGAATGAAGAGCAAGAAGAAGCAAAGAAAATTGCATCAAATATTGCTAAAAACGACCATGATTCTATGATAACTCATTAAATAGTGCTTTTTATCACCTTTTTTTTAAAAAATCTTTGCTTTGAGTAGTTTTATAGATTGACGAAGTCGATAAACCCTGTCTAAAATCCCTTGTTTTCCAGAGATTCAGGGGGACATAAACTTTAATATTTATTATTTCGTTTGATCCTATAAGGGGTAAAATACGGTGAATAAAAACGATCTCGTTAATGTTGTTGCAGACAAAACAGAATTGTCTAAAACTAAAGCTACAGAAGCTGTTGATGCAGTTTTTGAAGCAATTGAACATGCCTTAGTTAAGGGTGATGAAGTACGTCTCGTAGGCTTTGGTACCTTTGCCGTTGCAAAACGCAAAGCTACAGAAGGACGTAATCCTCGTACAGGTGAAACTATTAAAATACCAGCTTCTAAACAGCCTAAATTCCGCGCAGGAAAAAGTTTAAAAGAAGCTGTTAATAAAAAGCGTTAATATCTTTTAAAGAATAGATCGGCTGAAAGTACCAATATATTCTTTTGGCCGATCTGTTTTTTTATAAATAGGGCGGTTAGCTCAGTTGGTAGAGCGTCTCGTTTACACCGAGAGGGTCGGCGGTTCGAGTCCGTCATCGCCCACCATTTAAATCCTTGATTTAGCTGGTATTTTTATATGAAGACCTTCTCTCTGTATTTCTATTCTGGCGCATATCTGGCGCAGAATTTCTTAAAGTACTCCACGCAGCTCTACGAAGATAGTCTGGTTGATGTTTAGCGTAACGTTCAGTTGTTGCTGTAACTCTCTGGCCTAACATCCCCGAGATATCATAAATAGGTATGCCGTTCTGAGCCATCCATATAGCCGCAGTATGCATGAATATGTAATAAAATATCTCATTAGTACAATAAAACTAATAAGAACCCCAAAGTTTATCATATTGATCAAGATCGTTTTCAGCGAAATATAAAAGTCCTAAAGCATAAATTGCATGTATTGGATTTTTTACATTTTCATAGTGAATGGTCATGTCTTTTTCAAGTTTTGCGTTGACCAATTTTTTAATTTGCCGTTCTGACGCTACATATTTACCTGTATAAAAATGATTGAATTGTTTTATATCTATATAGGATAAATTTTGTCTATCTGGTCTAAACCGGTAGATAGAAATTCTTTTTCTCATTATGCTTACATAATAATCTTGATGATCAAATACAAAAACCTTCCTTAGCCCACCTGTTATTTTTTGATTTATTTCGCAACTAAAAGAATGTATTAAAGAAAGTGAATTTGTAAAATCATCACTTCGTATCGTGATAATTCCTTCTGTTGGATAATTTTTTATGGCGAATATTTGGTATTGTAAATATTTATCTATATAGACAGCAAGAGTATTTAAATTAGTCATTCATTACATTTAGGTATTTAAACTCTGATTACTAGATCATTATTCTTAATTATTTATGTATATATGTTATAAACATTTTATATGATACATATCAAATCAATAAAAGCTGATGAACTTAATGATATTATTGATCTAGCACGTCTTATATGGCCAGTTAGTTATGCGCACATATTAACGCAAGAACAGATTAATAATATGTTGGATCGTATTTATAGTTTGGAAAATCTTAAAAAGGAAATGCGGTCTGGTCACATTTTCTTTATAGCTATATTGGATACCCAAAAAGTGGGATATGTGTCAGCCTATCAAGAAGAGTCTATAGTTTGGTTAAAAAAATTATATATTTTACCCACATTGCAAGGACAAGGGATAGGAAAACAATTAATCAATGTAATTATTAAGGCATTTCCAAAAAGCCAAGAAATACGATTATTAGTAAATCGGGATAATTTGCACGCTCAACAATTTTACCTTCGGCAACATTTCATTAAAATTGATGAAATACCCGTTAAAATGGGTGATTTTAATTTTGTCGATTTTGTTTTTTCTAAAAAAATTAAACCAACAATAACATAACAATAAGGTAAATACAGGTATTTATCTTACTATAGGGTAAGATGCTCAATAAGTATTTTTGCACCTATGGCAATTAAACATACCTCACCTAAAAATTCTGTGGCCTTTCCGGTTTTGGTGCCGAGATAATGACCTGTCATGATGCCAATTGTGACCATAATAAAAGTTGCTATTCCAATCATACCAGCCATCATCCATATATTAACATTTAATAAAGTAAGAGTTGCACCTATAGCCAGTGCATCGATACTGGTACCAAGCGCTGTTAAAATTAAAAGCCAAAATTTATGTGATCTTTTAGATGTAATAAGTTCATCATGAAAGGTTTCATAAATCATTTTACCACCAATTAAAGATAGAATGGTAAAAGCAAGCCAATGATCAATAAAGGCTATTGATTTGTTTGCCATCATACCTAATCCCCATCCGATAATGGGTGTCAATGTTTCAATTCCCCCAAATATTAATCCTATTTTGAAGGCATGTTTAATTTTAGGTCTATGAAGGGTAATATCTTTGTTAACGGAAATTGCGAAAGCATCCGCTGACATACTAAAAGCAACAATAGTGTTTGAAATAAAGCTCATGATTTGCTCCAACCGGCCCTAAACACAATACATATTACACAGGATTTGCCGGAAAATATCCTGATAATACGTATTGGTCTTGCCAAACGCCGAAGCGCTGATCCAACCATGTACTGGGTGGCACAAGCATGTTGATTGAATCCCAAAGGGAGGCTACTCCCCAAATACAGATAAAGGGTATTATTTAATTAAAAAATAACAAGAGCCTTTTAGACAAGATTGTAAAAAAATTAGACAATAAAATATTCAAAATTGAATAGGTAATTTTTATTTTTACTGTGGATTTTGAATAAAAAGATCAAGATGATAGTTAAATTTTTTTATAACAAATCTAAGATGCATTTGGTCTAGCAGGTTTTTATTTTAATAAAAAATAAATTTATTTTTAATTTTAAAAAAATATAAATTAATTTAATTAACCATATATTCCTATACATAAGAAATTTACGGATCTATATATAACACATATTATAATTAAATAACTTGATTAAAAGGTCCATATTATGAAACAAAATGCAAAAGAAATTTTAAAAAAACAATTATCAAATTCAAAACAATTTTATTTTTCAGGTAATGATGAAAAAAAAGAATTTAGTCAAAATAATATAATGCCATTAATTATTGATGTAGTGGGTACTGCTGGCGATGATATTCTTGTGGGTGATGCTAATGGTGTAGATAGCTATAGATTTTCGGGTGTAGATGGTGATGATATTTTAGTGGGTGGTGATTTAAAGGATATATTAGTAGGTGATGATGGTAATGATCAAATTTTTGGGGGGAATGGAAATGATTTGATAGATGGTGCAAGTGACAATGATTTACTTAATGGCGGAAATGGAAATGATAATATACTAGCGGGATTAGGTAGAGATATTCTTTCTGGCGATGATGGTGATGATGTATTAAATGGGGAATATGATGGTGATGATACAATGGATGGTGGAAATGGAAATGATAAAATATATGCTGGCCGTGGGGGTAGCAATAAACTTTTTGGTGGAAATGATAATGATATAATCATAGGAAGCTATGGGGATGATATTATTGATGGGGGTGATGGGGATGATATAGTCAAAGGTGGTATGGGTGAGGATATTATTATTTTAAAAACAGGGATAGACTATGCGTTAGGCGAAGAAGGAGATGATTTATTTATCGTACATGCTGATAATTCTGAAGACTATATAGATGGAGGAAAAGATATAGATACAGTTCATTTGGGATATGACAGTTTGCTTGATTATGATTTCATGAGGACATCATCAACAGAATTTTATGCTCTGAGTAAGATTACAGGATTTAAGGATTATTATTCTAATATTGAATATGTTGAAACAGATGTTGAAGGTAAAGTATCAATAGATGATCTTTTTAGTACTATGCCGCTTGCTTCTACAAACAACTCTTTTCTCTCTCAATCGATGGCAGGGTTCGGTAGCAATGGATCTGGTACGGTTGAAGGGTTAGTTACCAATGATCAATCTGGTCAACCCTATCTTGCGGCATTGGTGGATCCCAAACATACAGTTTAATGGATTAATTTAATTACTGATAAAAGCCATCAGAATTTCTGATGGCTTTTGTTTATCGTAAATTATAGATAAAATACTTCATATAATAGAAACCATAAAGCTTTAGAATAAAAATGTACGATTTTTCTTGACAAGGTAATAGAAATCTGTTAAATATTGTCATACTTAAATACGTGTATCCAAAGCCCTTTTGATTTCAAAAGGGCTTTTTTATTTGGTACAACATAAAGGAAAAGCCCATGTTTTGACTGTAATATAGAACCATCGTTTAACACCCATAATTATTAAGAACACATAGTCATGTATCGGATGATTATGTGTTTTTTGTTATTACCTATTATAAGGAGGATTCCTCATGTCTGAACCACTGTCTCAATCAGAACTATCTCAACCATTTACCTATGATCCAGCTTTAGCTAAAAAAATATGTATTCAAATTGCCCAGGGTTATGAATTGGAAAAATTGTGTGAGGATGATCCAACCTTGCCACCTGCTGATCAAATTATGATTTGGCTTTTGGAAGAGCCTGAATTCTATACTCTTTATATGAAGGCCAGACGTATTCAATCCGATATGATGGTGGATAAAGTTGTACAAATTGTTAAACGTACCCAAAGTTTTTTAGCTGATCACGAGAAATCATTAAGCATCAGCCAGAGATTTACCTATACCCGCATGCTGATCAGCACAATGAAATGGATTGCTTGTAAATTAAACCCCGAAAAATATGGCACCACAAAACGTAATCCCAATATCGATAAATTAAAGCAAATAGAAATTCAGGCGATCAAACGTTCTGTAGACAAAAATCAAGTTCATAATTCTGAACTTAAAATTTCTTAAATAGGTTGATAATAATCTTGCATTGTATGCAAAGCTACTTAATATAAAATATATTTATATTAATGGAGTGTGATATGAAAAAATATTTACTTTATTCTAATGCTAATAAAAGAAATTTATTAAATTCCGAATTATACTTATCAGAAAATTCTCGCCCTATAAATTATGATACATCAACGTTGTTAAGCCGTTTTGATGGTACGTGGGATGATGATACGCTTGTGGGCAAATATGACGATGAAAATCAAATTTTTGGGTATGGCGGGGATGATTTTCTGGTGGGAGGTTCTTTGTCCGATACACTTTATGGTGGTGTGGGTCAAGATACACTTGTTGGGCTTATGGGGGATGATATTCTAGAAGGTGGATTTGGGCCCGATAGTCTGTGGGGTTATGGTGGAACTGATACGGCGAGTTATAAAAATTCTATCGGGGTTAATGTTGATCTTTTAAGCGGAAAAGGGCGTGGTGGGGATGCTGAAGGTGATATTTTGAATGATATTGAAAATGTCGATGGTTCGTTGGGAAATGATAATTTAACTGGTAATTATGGCAATAACAAACTTAATGGGTATAATGGGAACGATATACTTGATGGTCTTGCTGGTGATGATATTTTAAATGGGGGTGATGGAGATGATACTCTAGATAAATGGGGTGGAAGGGATGGCGATGATATTCTTAATGGGGGTAATGGCAATGATGATATAACCTTCGGTAACGGGAATGATACAGTTTATGGTGGTACGGGTGATGATAATATTATTGCATCATTGATGGGTAGGTCGCAAAGTTTTGTGGATGGGGGAGACGGTACCGATATGCTTAGTGTTTATTATTTAATATTATCTGATTATCAATTTAAATCGGTCAGTTTTAATGAATTTGTTTCTATTAATAAAACCACAGGTGATACAAATCGTTATTTGAATTTTGAATATGTAAATACATCTGCTGCTAAAATGACAGTGGCTGATTTTTTATCCAAATATGGAAGTTTTTCCACACAAACTGATCCTTCATCACTTACCCAATCAATAAATGCTTTTGAAACTAACGATGGCCAGCCAGATAATTCATTATCAACTATAGCAGATTCTAAAGACCAAAGCGGGTTTTTGGTTGGATCCACTATTTAATTTTAATAAAATCTAGATTGATATAATAAAAGGTTACATTATTTTTGTGACCTTTTAATATTTGGATTATATTATGATGGAATAAAATAAAGTTGTATAAAGTTAAACTGATATCTTCATAAAAATTAAACAAAATATATGACAAAATCTTTTTTTATTTGTAATGTTAAACACATAATTAAAAATTCTATTCATCACAAAATATCAGTTATAGCTTTATTTTTTGGAGTATTTTTTCTATGAAAGCGTTAATTTTAAGTGCTGGCCAAGGGTCACGATTATTACCTTTGACAGAAAAACGCCCCAAATGTCTGTTGCCCATTGGGGATAAAACCCTGATTGAATGGCAAATTCACCACTTGATCAAAGCTGGTATTAAAGAATTTGCAGTTGTGGTTGGATTTCATGCCAAGGATCTTGAAGAAAAGCTTCAAGATTTACAAAAAAAATTGGGAATTAAAATTAAAACAATTTTTAATCCATTTTATAATGTTGCTGACAATCTTGGTAGTTGTTGGTTGGCGAGAAGCGAAATGGATCAAGACTTTTTTATCGTGAATGGCGATACATTATTTATCCATGATATACCAAAAAAGGTATTGGAAAATGCGACATCATCTCAATATCCTATTACTGTTACGGTTGATCATAAATCCACCTATGATTCAGATGATATGAAAGTCAGAATAGAAGGCACAAAATTAATGGAAATTGGAAAAACTTTACCCCTTAATATTGTGAATGGCGAATCTATTGGTATGTTATTTTTCAAAGGTGATGGGCCAAAATTATTTGCTGACGCTGTCGATCAGGCCATGCGTACAACCGAAGGATTAAAATGGTGGTATTTGAAAGTCATTGGCCTCCTTGCGGAAAAAAGCCATGTGGGTATAGCCTCAATCAAAGGGCTTAGTTGGGGGGAGGTTGATTTTCCTGAAGATTTGGTCAAAGCACAAACCTTGGTTGCAACTTGGTCATGATTTAATATTCAATACTTATTTAATTCTAAATAATTAAAAAATATAATATTTTATTTATTTTAAAATTAATTTAAAACTTGCTGTTGATTGGCCAAGATTTGTTCAACTAATATTAAATCCTCAGGTTTATCGATATCAATGGCAGCTTCGGCAAAAGGCATTAAAACATGTCGAATATCAGCATTGGTTTTTTTAGAAATAATTGATAACGCAGTTGGCAAATCAATTTTACCACGTAAAAATTTTAATAAAACCATGGGGCCAATTTGTTTTATAAGTTGCCAGGGTTTTTTACGATGCTTTTCCATTTTTAACCAATATTGTCCAACATTGGCGGCATTGGGATGCAAAAGCGCAAAAAGATTACATCCTGAATATCCATCATCCATAAATTTATAAAAAGTTCGTATCGCTTTGGGATAATGTTGGGTGATTAATGATGCAGCGGCCAGTGCAACAACAAAATCGGCCTGTTCTGGTAAATGTTCAATAAAATAATTAATCATAGGGGGTGTTAATAATGGGTGGTCCCCTGTTGTGACAAGTAAGGGTAATGGATCTTTAATCATTTCTATTGCCGATAAAACACTTAAAACTGGTGTTGCCTCCGTTGGTATAGAAAGAAGTTTTTTTTCCGCAATATAATGGGAAAGTTCGGCAATCGTATCGAGTGAACTGGGGTTGGGTAGACACACAATAACACGTCCAATATAGGGTGATGCCAAAACATTTTTTAAAACCCGTACCAACATGGGGACACCACCCACTGGTACAAAGGTTTTTAATTTAATTCCACCTGCATATGACGTGGCAATGGGATCATCTTTCTCGCGACTTCCTGCAAGGACGAGGGCCGTATATGTGGTGGGTTTTGTCATCCTAAATCTTTACCGTAAATCCGAAAAATTTTAGATACTTTTCCACCCACATGTTCAATTAACCGACGGGTTGGGGTATTGTCTTCTAAAATCCAACCTAACTCGGCACTTTCAAACCCATGTTTTTTACCATTTTTGCGCAATTCTTCCAAAAGCATCATGACAAGAATAGAAGCCATAGGTGTTTTTTGATATTCTTTTTTCAACCCAAATAACAGAACACGTGCAGTTTTTAATCCTTTGATTTTTAACCGCCATAAAAGTTTCAATAAACCCAACGGAAAAAGGGACCCGTTTAAATCATAAATTGCTTCATTAATGTTGGGTAAAGCCACAATCATGGATATAGGCCTTTGATCAAATTCAGCAATCCAGATAAGATCTTTGACAATTAAGGGTTTCATTGATTTTGCTATATGATCAATTTCTTTTTCGGTAAAAGGTACAAATCCCCAATTATCTGACCATGCATCATTAAAAATTGATACAATAGTTTTTAATTCTTGGCCATGGTTCTGGGGGTTATAGGGACGTAACTTGACACGATTATTTTGATCCAATCTGTGAAGAAAATTCCCCGCATCAATGGGTTTTGTATGACTAACATTATAGGTATAGCTATATAAATCTTTGGCTTTCGTAAAACCGTAGTTTAATAAATATTTTTCAGTATAGGCACGGTTATAAGGATACATCATCACGGATGGTGTATCATAACCATCAATTAATAATCCTGCTTCTTCATTAATTGAATGATTAAAGGGACCGGTTATATATTTGATATCTCTTTTTTTTAACCATTCTTCTGCTGTTTTTATAAGCGCTGAAAAAACATCCCCATTATCCTCAGCATCCAGAAAACCAAAATGACCTACTTTTTTTCCTTCATATGGTTTATTTAACCGATCAATTTGTGCGCTGATCCGACCCACAATTTTATTACCGTCAACGGCAAGAAAATATTGATGTTCAGCATGATCAAAATAGGGATTTTTTTTAGGATTCAGAACTTCTAACCTTTCCATCATTAAGGGTGGTATGTAACCTTTATCATCCTTATATAATCGGTTAGGCAGAAGAATAAAATCTTTAAGATGTTTTTGTGTTACCACAGGAATAATGTTCATGTTCAATTTATCCCTATATTAATTATGGCTATTGGGGGGAATTTATAGGATCTTTAATCCGGTAGCGTCCTGGTCCATCATCGCGTCTAACCCCATGGGATAATTCTAAAACCCAGGGATATTTTAAAGCTTCTTCATTTGTATAACCTATATTAAAAACGGTTGGGCTTTTTTCAACATATTTTGATTTAGCATAAAAAGTATTAAAAAGACGATCCCACAAATAATTTGTAATTCCATAATTACCTTGTTCATTGTGAAAATGGTGGGCAAGATGTAATTTTTTTATGCGCTGTAAAAAGGACCATTTGGGTTGATAATTAAGATGTTGGATGCAATGACAAAATTCATAGAAACAGGTTATAATTAATCCTGTCATAATACCGCTATAGGCCCCGACCATACCACCCAAAGCCCAGCCTGCTGATCCTGTAATTAAAAAAATAGTTGGCAGGGTTGTGTAGGGGGCACCAAAAAGAACCTTTAAATTGTGGGGGTCTTGATGATGATCAAAATGAATACGTTTCCAGGTAGCTGCGGCATATTTTATTTTATAAAGTCTACTGTGAAGAACAAATCGATGGATCACATACCAGGCAAAAGGATAAATAACTATTGTTGCCACAATTGGTAAAAAGATATCATAAAAAGAAAGAGTATTTTCTGCTAAAAGAAGAACGAAGAAAACAATAGATAAAACAAGATAAAGAAGAATAGTTGGATAAGTAAAGAACGCATAAACCAATTCTTTAAAGGTCATTTTATCTAAATTGTAAGAAGCTTTTTGAAAAAAGGCAAAATAGTTTCTCAATCTTTTGTTCCTTGATGGTAAATGTATTTTTGTAATTTATAGCAGTGATTGATTTTAATTACCAACCTTCAACCCTGATCAATAAACTAATACCAAGAATTAAATACAAAATTAAAGGTAGGGTGATAGCAAATAATGCAGGTAAAGCACCAACTTCACCTAAAGTGAAAAAAATACCATCGATAATAAAATATGTAAAGCCTAAACCAATACCTGTTGCTAATCCCGTCAATATACCACCGTGACGTTGAATTCTTTGGGCTATGGGGGCTGCAAGAACAACCATAATTAAACAGACAAAGGGGAGAAAAAGACGCCTGTATAAAGAGGTACGATAATAATAATAAGGATGTTGATTACCAATATCGGAATTGAAGCTAAAATTGATAAGATCAGAAAAAGATAGGCTTTCTGCGGGTGTTGTATAATCAACAAAATGCTGGGGTGAAAGATTGCTGTGCCATATAAGGCGGGGTATTTTTTTGAAGTGGCTATTAAAAGTTGTATCAATTGTCCATTCTTGGACATCTTCTAAAACCCAATAAGCTTCTTCCCAACGAGCACTACGTGCCAAAGTTAAAGTTTCAATATTACCTAAATTATTTCTTTTAGAAATGATGGGTTTGACCAACGTATGACCTTGATCAAGAACACCTTCAAGACGAATAAGAAAATTTTCATCATGAAGCCAAAGATTTTTATCTTTGGTACCTTTTGTTTGATCCGGATTGTTAAGGGCACTTTCAGCATCCCACTGGGTACGTGCTTGGATGGCATTGTTAATAATATAATTATGAAGAACAAAATGAAAGACACCCAAAAAAACTATACTTGGCCATAAAGTTAATAAAAATTTATAGAATGACATACCAAACGCTTTTAAAGCCAAAATTTCATTATGCTGGACAAATTTACCTAAAGTTATTAAAGCTGCAATTAAAATAGAAAAGCTTAAAATAGATCCCATAATTTCTGGTAATCTTAGAATAATATAATAAAAAATGGACCATGTCCCACTATGGTTTTGTAAAATGTCCTCGGTATTATTTAATAAATCTAAAAGCTGAACAAGAGAGGTAAAACCAAAAAGAACAAGAGCAAAATTGGCAAGAAAATTTTTATTTATATAAATACCTAATATCGTCATTTAATTTTTGATATAAATAAATTTTTATAAATTTTTTCTTTAATGGGTTGGATTACTGTATGGCTTATATTATCAAGACTATCTAATAAATTAAACCCTGGTTTTGTTACAGTTAAATATAAAGCAAAACAACTTGCAAAACTATAAAGAAGAAAGGGAAACCATAAAGCGATCCAAGGTGAAAGACTATTGGTTTCAACAAGATTTTCACCAAATTGCAATAAATGATGATAGGTCACAAGCAAAACTAATCCTGCGACTAAACCCAATCCACGTTTAATGCGGCGATTACTAATCCCAAGAGGAATAGCCATAATAGGTAAAAATAATAAACTAAAAACTCTAACTAATCTTGAATGAATTTCAGCCTGAACATTTTGGGGGGGGATATTTTTAAGTAAATTTTCATCATGGGATAAAAGTTCAAATAGGGTAAGCTCTCTCTCCCCGCCTAATCCGCGATTACGAAATTTTTCTTGGTCAAACGCAATGTCGAGCGGAATATCAAGTCTGTCAAAAGATGAAAGATTGGTTTGACCAGTTTTTTGATTGGATTCAATACGTGATGCTTGATTTAAACTAAGGATTAATTGGTTATCATCTTTGGAACGAAAAATTTCCCCATGATGGGCCGTGGTTGTGATAAACTCTTCATTATTTTTTTGTTCATGAATATAAATACCTGTTAATAATTGTCCTTGGGTATTGATATCATCAATAAAAATAGTCATTCCTCCAAGACCGGTAAAAAATGACTCCCGCTGTAAAACTGCATTTAAAGCTGTATGTGTAATAGCATAAACAAGTGCACGATAAACATAGCGCGTATGGGGTTGCATAAAACCAATAACTAAAAAAATGATCAAGAGAAGACTAAGCGCAAGTCCACCAAGCGGTACAAGCAAACGATGAATACCATATCCCATAGATTGGAAAGCATCTAATTCATTATCTTGGCATAATTTCATGACGGTTAATATAGTTCCCACAAAAAAAGCAGCAGGTAGGGCAATGCCAAGATAATGAGGAATAAGGCTCGCGAGCATTTTGAAAATAATTTGCAATGATCCAGATTGATTGGCCACCATATCTAAAAGACGGATAAGCCTTTCAAGCAAAAGGGCAAATAAAGCAATACTTACAGTCATAAGCAAAGGGACGAGGGTTTTGCGTAAAATATATAAATCGATAATTCGGGTTTTGCTTAACATTAATTTAATCATAGGACTTAATCTAAGACCCATTGTTTTTTGATAAAAGACAATAAATGATCGTATTGGTCTTGAGATAAGGCGGTTGTATGTTTAAAATTAGGTAAAGCTGGCCAACCAGGATCTTGAAAACTTATTGTATCAAATAATTGGGGTTGATCATAGCGGGGTATGACATGCCAATGAACATGCGGGTCAACCATCATAAGCATTAAATAGTTGATTTTTTGATAGTTAAATATTTTTTTTAAAGAATGTTCAATGTTTTTGATAACAGTTGGTAATTCAATAAAACATGGTTCCTGAAGATTAGAAAAGGATGTTGCATTACTTTTCGTGGCTAAAATTAAAGAGCCCAAAGTTATCTGCTGCGGACGCAATAAAACAGCCCAATTATGATACTCATGGATAATGCTGTTCGGATAATTAAAAGTTAAAAGAGTTTGATTGGTCATAGAGTGATTTGATTATAGTGATAAATAATATTTAAAATCATGGGTCAAGGGATAGCTAATGTAAATCTACCTTCTTGGTTAAATAAATTTGTGACTTTATTATAACCTCTTACTTCCACATCAACAAACCATTTCTGCGATTTTTGGATGATGGTATAAATATGATAGCGCGCATGTGGCTTATTTTTGACAGGATAGGATGAAATTGAAGGTACGCCAACAACAGGAATATAACCCTGATCTGTATTAATTTTTGTTAGTCCCGATCTATGGGTATGGCCATGAACAATCATATGAACACCATAAGGATTAATGGTTTCTATAAAGGCAGATATATCTTGAAGTTGTTTTCTTTCATGACCTTTTAAAGTAAAAGGTGGATGATGGATAAGAATAATTTTAAATAGATTTTTGGCTTTTAAATAATCTAATAAATGAGCTAATTTTGTGAGTTGATTGGTTCCAATAATTCCAGCTGCACTGGAAAGGGGCATGGGCCTGGCGGATGAAACGCCAATAATGGCTATATTATTTTTAATGCGTAAATACGGAAAATCATCAAACGATTTTACGGCCATTTGGTTTTGATCATAATCATTAGTCATATATCTTGACCATAATCCCAACGATTTTTCCCATAGTACTGGGACATAACAATCATGATTTCCGGGTATAATGCTAATTTTATCCGGTGACCCTGTATTTTCTAACCATCGATGGGCATTTATATATTCTTCTTCCAAAGAAATATTAATTAAATCCCCTGTAATAATCATATGATCAATAGGTTGGGTGGATAAATCTTGAAGAAAAACAGGTAAAACCCCATGATCATGAATTTGACGTCGCCGCCAATGCCATGATAAAAAACCAAGCAATCTTTTGCTTAAAGCCTTAGAGAAAGGTAAAGAAGGTAGTTTTAAATGAAGATCAGAAAAATGGGCAATTTTTGTCATATATTTTATACAACACCACAAAAGTTTAAAAATGTATCTTAAGATTATTTTCTTGATTAACCCAGCAAGAAAAGGCATTAACATATATAAGTTTTACATAAAATAGCTCGTTTTTATAGAAAAAAGATTAAAAAAGTATTAAAAATTAATAATTTAAGGTTTGATAATCTATGTATGGTGTTCGTAAAATTCTTGCCCGCTCTGCTCAAAAACCAAGACCTGTTGCCAGAATTATAGGTCAATGTGACATTAAAATTTGGGGAACATCCTCTTATGTGCGTTGGACCCGTGCTTTTAAACGTTATGAAGTCAAAGATATCGGCGATGAAACGACACTTATTCATGAAGATGCACCGTCCGTTGTTTTAGGTCACCAAAATTATGTGGTCGATGAAACCTTAATTAAAGCGCTTATTGAAACACCAGATATTATTTTGGTTTTGGAAAAGAATAATCAATTATTACCTATAGCTGCCCATTGCCAGACAGATAATTTTGCAGCCACTGTTCAATTATTGAAACTTTCGCCCTTAAATCCAGAAGCAGCGGCAGCCTTAGGGTTAAAAGTTGTAAAGCCAAGTGATCTTACCTCATCTTATAACCGATCTTTGCGTAAACGAGCAGACCCTTACATTTTCTCCTTACCAGATGATTCAATGGATTTAATTGAAAAAAGAATGTTCAAGGGTGTGTATAAAGGGGTTACGGATTTTGTGACAAAATATGTATGGCCACCTTTGGCAAGACCTGTGACGCGTTGGGCGTCGCAAGCCAACATTACCCCCAATATGGTAACAAGTGTCAGTTTGATTTTTGTTCTTTTAACTATGTGGTTGTTTGTAGAGGGCCATTTTTGGTTAGGTATGATTACAGCTTGGATTATGACATTTCTTGATACGGTTGATGGTAAACTTGCCCGTGTCACAATGACGTCATCTCCTTTGGGTAATATTTTTGATCATGGTATTGATCATATCCATCCCCCTTTTTGGTGGTGGGCATGGTGGCAGGGTGTTATCACATTGAAGCCAGAATTATTGCAATCAACAGGGTGGTGGTTTGCTTTATGGGCGGTTCTTCTTAGCTATCTTGCGGGTCGAATTTTAGAAGGTTGGTTCTTGTGGCGTCACAAGATTCAAATTCATGTATGGCGCCCCATTGATTCATTTTTCCGTCTTATTGTTGCAAGACGCAATCCTAATCTTGTTATTCTTATGATAGGGCTAGCCTTGGGAAGTCCCGAAATTGCTTTTTACGCTTTAGCTGCGTGGAGTATTTTTTGTGTTTTATTCCATATCTATCAATCTGTTTCTGCAGAAAATTTCAGATCCCAGCATGATCATATTACGTCTTGGCTATCGGAAAGAAATTCGTAATTTTGCGAAAAATAGGTGTCATTGCTAATCCACAAAGCTGGTATAATAAATATAAACTTAATGCTTTATCTAAAATCGTACGCCAATATCCAGATATACTTTATCAAGAGATTAAAGAATTTGACCATCTGATTACACTTCTTAATAATTGTGCTGATCACAAAGTTGATTTATTAGTGATTAGTGGGGGGGATGGTACAGTTCAAGCCATTTTAACTTTAATTTTAAATGGACAAACAAACTATAAAACGCCACCTTTGCTAGCTATTTTGCCAGGTGGTCGTACCAATCTTATTGCGCTAGAAATTGGGTTAAAAGGTAGGTTAGAAAAAATTTTTAGAACATTATCATCCGAGGTCAATGGGGCTAAAAATATTATCACGAAACCTATTTTGTCTGTTTCTGTTCACCCAGACCATAAACCTTTATTTGGTTTATTTCTTGGAATGGGTGCTTTTACAGAGTTAACTTTAATGGGAAGAAATAAATTCCATCGCTGGGGATTGGCTAAATCCTTGGCAATTTTGGTCACTATGATATATTTTTTTATAAAGCTTATTTTTATGCCGCGGTCAAAAAGCCAAGATGATGTACTTAGAAAGTACAAAATTGATTTTAAAGCAAATAATAATGAATTTAATACCAATCCAAAATTTATATTTTTTGTTACTACCCTTAATCAGTTAGTGTATAAAATGAACCCATTTTGGGGACAAGAAAAAGGTTTTTTGCGATATTTAAGTATACCCTATCCACCTCTTAATCTATTAAACTCTTTATGGGTTGTGCTTCGAAAAAAAGATAAAACCCAATTAGAACAATTAGGATATATAAGTAATTGCGCAACAATACTTGAATGTGAGATCGATAATGATTTTATTATTGATGGGGAAATTATAAAATCTTTTCCCAATTATCCAGTTAAAATTAAAGCTGATCATCAATTGAAATTTGTTTGTTTTTAAAAAAATATAAAAATTATGACCCAATATTTTTCTAATTTTTTGGACCAACATATTAATCAACCATGTGAATCTTATGTTGATTTCTTGTCACAAAAAATTCAAGAAAAATATCCAAATGCTTTATGTATAATATTTTATGGATCATGTTTGCGTAAAAAAAATATTGAAAAGCTTGATGACGAATTGTTTGATTTTTATGTGGTAGTTGATTCATACCTGGAAACATATTCAAGAAAGAAAATGGCATTTTTTAATTATCTTTTACCACCCAATGTTTTTTTTATATCTGTCCCATGGCAAAATCACATGTTAAAGGCCAAATATGCTGTGATAAATTATGACCAATTTTATCGCGGCGTTTCACCCAAGGCGTGGCAACCTGCCTTGTGGGCAAGATTTTCACAGCCCATTCGTTTAATTTATACGAAAAATGATAAAGCAAGGATACAAATTATAAATGCTTTAAAACTGGCGTCCCAAACTATAATTCATCAAGCTATTCAATTAGTGGGATCAAATTTTACGATTAAAAAACTGTGGGTTAGTATTTTTTCTAAAACGTACGGGGCAGAATTAAGACCAGAAAAGTCAAATAAAGCCGTTGATTTATATATGTCAAATCAAACATATTACCAACACCTTACCCCCATGATTTTAAAAGATCTTGGATATAAATGGTCAGAAGAAACTACAGATAATGAAATAATATACCGATTAAAAGAAATAAAATTTTCCCCATATCACATATATGGTCAAAGCTTACTTTGGTTTTTAAGATCGATATGGGCAAGAATTTTAAATTTTTTACGATTAATGAAAGCATCATTCACTTTTGATAATGGTGTTGATTATGTTTTATGGAAAATCAAAAGGCATTCCGGTATTACAATGACTTTAACACCATGGCAAAAAAAACATCCTTTACTGGCGTCTCCTGTGATTTTATGGAAACTTTATAAGCAACGTATATTGTAAAATACATATAAAATCTTTATATTAAATGTCTTAGTAACTAAATATAATTTACGAAAATGGAAACAGATTTTAAAACTTTATCAGCTTTAAGCAGAGAAGAAGAACGGGTTTTTATTCAACAAGCAAAATCAATTGTTGATGATCTTTTCATCTATAAACCTTATTTATATTGGCTTGATTTTATTGTAACTACAATAATTGCCTATGGGGCAGCCTATATTTATTTTACGGCGGATAATTTTTCTTTTGGGCAAATTAGCAGTTTTTTTGTTTCTATTTTTGCATTATTTCGGGCTGGTGTTTTTATTCATGAAATTGTGCACATGCCCGGTAATGTTATGAATGGGTTTAAATTATTTTGGAATGTTTTTTATGGAATACCAACCTTTACACCTTCTTTTATGTATAAAAACCATACAGACCATCATAATTGGCGTCATTATGGGACCCCAAAGGATGGAGAATATGTTCAATTAAGTGGGTCGACCAAATCAATTCTCTTATACTTGATTCAGGTACCATTGTTACCTTTATTTGCGGTTATTCGTTTTTTATTTTTGGGACCTTTATCATGGTTTATACCAAAATTGCGCATTTGGGTTTTAGAAAATGTGTCTTCTTATATCTGTAATCCTAAATATCGCCGCAGGCTTCCCCCCAATGAAAAAAGAGGGCTTTGGCTTTTAGGAGAGGTTGCCTGTTTTATTGTACTAGCTTTATTTTTTACAGCTTTGGTGACAGGTGTTATTGCACCGCATGTTTTGGTCGAAGTGTACATTTTAGGTATGGGGGCCGCAGGGCTTAATTGGATTCGTAATTTGGCGGCCCATCGGTATGGCAATAAGGGTGATAGCATGAGTTATGTAAGCCAATTGGTTGATTCAGTAAATATTGTTGGTTTCTCACCTTTGACGTTTTTACTTTTTCCTGTGGGGCTTAGATATCATGCGCTACATCATTTTTTTCCAGCTTTACCTTATCATGCATTGGGGAAGGCCCATAAGCGTTTAATGTCTCAATTACCGGAAAATTCCTTTTATCATCATACAATAGAAAAAAGCTTTATGAAGATCGTGTTTGATTTATGGAAAGGTTCTTTTAAAGATAGGTATACCCACAATCCCAATATGAGGAAAGCAGCTTAATTTTAGAAAAATACTTTTAGAAATTGGTAATAAATTAAATAAAGAAAAGTTAAATTAAAGGCAGCTTTGACATATATATGTCAAAGCTGCCTTTACTATCTATATAGTAAAGATTATTTATGCAACAGCAGCTGAATCCAACATATATCCAACTTTATAGGCAACTTCTGTCATAATTTTGATCATAGTTTCCAGTTGATGACGTTCATGGGCAGAACAAACACTACAACGTAATAAAGCCGTACCTTGAGGCGTTGCAGGTGGCAGAGCCAAATTAACATAGAGACCTGAATCTAAAAGCTGTTTCCACATGACAACGGCAAGTTCTGGGGAAGGAAGATAAACAGCAACCACAGGACTTTTTACAGGTCCAAGCTGAAATCCTTGATGTTTTAATCCGTCATAAAGGAAATGGGCATTATTCCAAAGGCGAATACGTAATTCTGGGTGTTGGCGTACAATCTTAAGGGCTGTATGAACAGAGGCAATCGTGGCAGGGGGTAAGGATGCTGTGAACATATAAGGTCTTGAGACAACACGTAAAAGATCAAATTGGGGATCGTTGGAAACGCAGAATCCCCCAATAGCCCCAAAGCTTTTGCTGAATGTACCAACAATATAATCAACATCATCTTCAACACCAGCAGCTTCACATAATCCCCGGCCTTTATCGCCAAGAACACCCAGGGAGTGGGCTTCATCAACTAAAAGATAGGCGCCATATTTTTTCTTTATTTTAACAAATTCCTCCAAAGGAGCTTGATCCCCAAGCATGCTATAAATGCCTTCGGTCACAATAAGTTTATTTCCTGGTTGGTCTGCTAAACGGGCCAGACGTTTTTCAAGATCAACAGGGTCATTATGTTTAAAACGGATAACTGTTGCTTGGCCAAGTTTGGCTGCATCATAAATGCTGGCGTGTGAATCTGCATCAAGAATTAAAAAATCATTAGGACCAGCGAGCGCCGAAATAATACCAAGATTAGCTTGATATCCTGTGGTAAAGATCATGGCATATTTTTTTCCATAAAAATCCGCAAGATCTTCTTCTAGAGCTTGATGAGTGCCATAACTTCCATTAGCAACACGGGACCCTGTTGTTCCTGACCCATAATGATCAAGAGCTTGTTTTGCTTCATTAATACATTCTTGGTTAAAGGTTAGTCCAAGATAGTTATTTGTTCCCGCAAGAAGAGTGGGACGGCCATTAATGATAGCTTCGGTTGTGGATAAAAGTTTTTCCATCTGGACAGCAAAGGGATTTCCACCACAAGATTTAATATTTTCATAATGTTGGGCAACATTTGCAAATCTATCAAGTAATCCCATAAAAATTTCCCCTTATCGTCAAAATCTAATTAAGTATTGCTGGTTTGGGCTGTTTTAATTTGTAAAACAGCATCAGCTAAATCGCCTATAGTTTGGATTTCTGGTACAAGATTAAGAGGTATCGAAATATCAAATTTTTCTTCTAATTCCATCATCAAATCCATAATGGCTAAAGAATCTAAATTTAAATCTCTTGATATATTAGTTGTAGCTGAAAGAACTTGTTCATTTTTTAAAAAAGACTTTAAAATCTCAATAATTGAATCAACTAATTGTTCTTTTGTAGCCACCATTATATATATCTAGTCCAAAAATCATTATTATAGTTGTTATTAAGTTAACACTATTTTCATCAAAAAATGCCTTTTAGGGAAATAACAAATTGTTACCAATTGTAACAATTCTGTCATAATTTTCTTTAAAAAATCCGGAGGATTTATGAATTTAAGCGTGAGAGAATAGCTTTATTAAAGCCATCCCGCTTTTTTATAGAAATCGAATGTTTCTTGAAACCCTTGGCTTAAGGGTATTTTAGGTTTCCATTCTTTTAAAAGATCCATAGATGATTTATTACATATCCAATTATCATGGGTTAATTCTTTTATTTTTTCTTGTGTAAGCATAGGAACATATAGAGAATTAAAAGATTTATACCAAGAATTTGCTGTTGCAATTATATTAAGAACAAAAGGTGAAATTTTAAAAGATATAATTTTTTTCTTCATTATTAATGACATTATCCCAACGATATCTTGCCAGCTATATCCAAAAATTTGTTGATCATCCGGTTCAAAAATAGAGCGGTTAGGAGGCAAAAATTGTATAATAGATGTAAGACATTCTGTTAAATCATCTACATGGATCATTGAAAAACGACCCTGTCCTTTGTTGGGTAAAAAGGCAAATCCTTTTTGCGCTAATTTAAAAAAGGGTAATATTTCAGTGTCTCCTGGCCCATAAACAGCTGGGGGACGTACAATCCAATATTCAAGAGAACTTGCATGAATTATTTTTTCGCCCTGTGCTTTACTTTTAGCATAAGAGGAAAGATGGGGTTCTCTTGCCGCCAAGGATGAAATAAGAATAACCTTTATTTTGGGGTTATAATGTTGAGCTAAAGTAACAATATGGCTGACCGCTTCAACATTATATTTATAAAAATCCGATACATTACGTGCCTTCACCAACCCGGCACTATGGATTAAAAAGTCTGCATTTTTTAAAAGTATAGCGATACTGGTAGAATCAAAAACATCGCCGATGATGACTTCGAAATTAGCGGATGATAAAAAAGAATTAACCGGTAATCTTCTAGATAAAATTTTAATTAAAAATTTTTTTTTTGCTAAATTTTGGATAAGATGAC
The DNA here is from genome assembly GCA_019695395.1 of Alphaproteobacteria bacterium. Lineage (NCBI taxonomy): Bacteria > Pseudomonadati > Pseudomonadota > Alphaproteobacteria > Alphaproteobacteria bacterium. The sequence goes on along the minus strand of JAIBAD010000015.1, from coordinate 6,175 downwards.
TACCAATAAAACCTGTGGCCCCTGTGACAGCCACAATAGGTACATGGGTCATGCATAGGAACTTTCTTTAAGAGGTATATAAGTCCCCATAAGGTAGTTATTTTTTGCTTTAGATCGGCTTAATTTACCAGAGGAGGTTTGTGGTAAGCTGTGGGGTGGAACCAAAACAATTTTAGCATCCAAACCTGTTGTTTGTCTGACACAAGATTCAGCATCTTGAATTAATTTAATTTTGGCTTCTTCATCTCCAAGGCGACATTGAAGAAGAATAATAATCTCTTCATTATCATTTTCTTTTTCAATAGAAAAAGCTGCAACATCACCTCGTCTTAAATTGGGTAATTCTTCAATTGCCCATTCTAAATCTTGTGGCCATATATTACGACCGTTAATAATAATTAAATCCTTACTTCTTCCTGTGATGATTATTTGATTATCATATAAAAAACCTAAATCACCTGTGTCTAACCAACCATCGGCTGAAAGAATTTGCTTGGTTATTTCAGGTTGATTAAAATATCCGTTCATTAAACTTGGACCTTTAACAAAAATTTTGCCAAGCTCTTGATCGCCAAGTTTTTGCCCGTTTTCATTTCGCACTTCAATGGAATGTTTGGGTAAAACATTCCCACATAAAACAAAGTCTCTTGTTTGGGATGTAGGTTTTTGATGAATATCTGCAATATTGTCCTGAGACAATTTTTCACGATCAATATTAATTGACTGAAATCCCTTATCTAAAGGTGCGAAACTGATAGCAAGGGTTGTTTCAGCCATCCCATAGCTTGGAACAAAAGCTTTGGATTTAAAACCATAAGGTGCAAATGTATTGACAAATTTTTCTAAAATCTGCGCTTGAATCATATCGCCACCAATCCCGGCAGCGCGCCAAGAAGATAAATTAATATCTTTCATATTTAAATCGCGAGCACGTCTTACACAAAGATCATATCCAAAACTGGGGCTATAAGAAATGGTTGATTGATGCCTGGATATAAGAGATAACCATAAAAGAGGGCGTCTTGCGAAATCTCTGGTCGTTAAATAATCAATAGAAATTTGACATAAAAGAGGGACAAGCATAAATCCAACCAATCCCATGTCATGATATAAAGGTAACCATGATGTGGTACGATCACCATCCCTGATACAAAGACCGTGATTAGCAATAGCATATGCATTAGCCATTAAAGAACGTTGATGAATATCTATACCTAGGGGAAATCTTGTACTGCCAGATGAATATTGAAGATAACAGGTTTCATCCGGGTCAAAAGGTCTAATGTCAGTATCGGCATAAGGTAAATCAAGGAAATGATCAAAACTTCCAAGAAATTTAATATCAAGATTAAGCGCAGCTTCTTTTAAAAAGGGCAATAAACTTATGGGTGCCGCAGCAGCAGTCGCCAGTGATCCCATAAGTTGCCGTTTTAATCCATCCACATATGATTTATGGGCACCAAAAACAGTTGGTATGGCAACAGGCACAGGTATAATCGATGCATATTGGCACGCTGCAAATAAAATCATAAAATTGGGATCTGTATCAGCGACAAGAACCATTCTTGAACCTTTTGGGATGCCGCTTTTAATTAATCCCCGGGCAACTTGCATGGCTTTATCTTGTAAAGCTTGATAGGTTAAAACATATGTAAGTTCACCTTTGGCTGAATAAAAATTCATACCTGTACTTCCTTTGGCAGCATAATCAAGGGCTTCGGTAAAAGTTTGAAATGTTGCAATTTTTATAGGAAGTGAATTATTTGTCGTTGCCGTCGCTTGCATAAAATACTTAACTCTAATGTTTTATTACATTCTTTTCATACATGATCATTGGTATTGGCAATGATTTTATGATTTATATTTATTTATAAAAAATAATCTGTCAAAACATATTCGTTTTGGCTTTTGCATTATAAGAGAATTTTTTGTGAAAGAAAGAATAGAATAATCAATTTATGGTCATTTTGGATTAATTAAAATAATTAGTCTAGTTACCTTTTCTGACATTGCTAAAATGAATAATAAAAAAATATTTTTGTAAAAAATAGCCCCCATAGTGATGTTATATTGCCATATTCATAATTCATATTAATGGGTAATTAGTGAAATTATCTGGATTTTAAATAAATTTGAAATAAATCACACTATAGTGTGATTTATTGAAGCAGTAATAATATACAATTATTAAAATTCAAGTATAGTTTATATATAGTTTGTATGAAAGTTTTGATTCGCTTCAAAATTTAGAAATTTTCTAAACTGATAATATTTTTATATCAGGTTTTATAATAAAACATTTTGAAGCGATATTTTTAAGGCCTTAGGTACTAATATTCTAGTATCAAAAAACTTCACTATGAAGTTTAGGCAATTATATTTTTTTATGTCTATCCTCCGAAATTTTAGCGGAGATTTTTTGGAAGTTGACTCAAGCACAGCTAGTATTTTGTGGTTATTGTACTAGCTGTGCTTCTTTTTATTTAAAACTATAAACTTTTTTTTCAGTAATGTCTATATAATATTATATTTTTTTATAATAAATATATTAGGTATAACTATCACTAATAGAACTTTATATCTTTACTTTTTATCATATTAATTATCTTATTAAGTTAAATCTTTAAAATGATAAAAATCTTCATGAAAAACTATCGTATTTTTCTTTGCTTTTTGGTTATATATTTTTTCAATAATATACCTCTTTATGCGGTTGATAAAAATTCAACCACTATAAAAAGTGAATTATTTGATATATCAAAATTTGTTCCCACTATTTTACCAGAATCTTATACGCCAAAATCTTGTCGTTTAACGCCTTTATCTGAATATGAAGAAAAAGCACAATTAACTTTTCTTTATAATTGTGTTTATTCATCTGAAGAAACAAATGATAATATATTGGTTATTATAGGTTTTAATCCACAATTACAACCTATAACCCAGACTGTTCTTAAAATAAAAGAAGGCGAATTTTATAATTTACTTGCCGCTAAATCTGATCAATTTTTGCTAGAAGAACGATTGCCCTTTGATGTAAATTCAAATAATGGACAATTTCTATATAAAATTGTTGCCTATGATTATAAAAATAATTCTTTATGGTCTTTTGATGATACCAAATTAACAAGTCTTAAATTAAAAAATTACCATATTGTCAGTATCAATCATGCAGTGCCAATTAAAAATGGTCATTATATAGTGTCGGTTGATGTGCAAAATATAAATCAGGCAACATCATATAAAAATTTAATTTTAGATATTACGGCCAATGGCAAGATATCATGGGCCTATATGGATGAATATGCCGAAGTTTTCTTTCAAGAGGCTGATCTATTTTATAATCAATCAAATAATCAAATTGTTATTTTGAAAAATTTATATGAAGGAGACGGGCAAGGCCAAAAAAATAATTTATTAAAATTAAATAACCAGGATTCTTTCCTTATTTCTTTGGATAGTAATGGCCGTGAAGCAAACAGAAAAAATATTGGACAATTAAAATTAAATAATCTTGCGTCCGGATTGTATAGGGATGGTTCTTTAATTTTAGTGGGTATGAATGCAGACAATAAATTAGAATTTTTGTGGTTTGATTCTACTCTTAATTCAAAACAACATAATACCTTATCGCCTATAATAGAAAATAAAACCACAAAAAGCGAAAATGAAGATTTTATTTTAAAGAACCTCATGTTTTTGTCAGATAAAAATTTTATTATATTAGGAAATCAATATTCAGATAAGGATCAAGAAAACATAAATATATCTGATTCAATTGATGAAGGTATGGCCCATATGTTATCTGGTCAATTAACGCTTTTGCATGTGAATCCTCAGGGTCAAATTATCGACAATAATATGCTTATGGATCTTTCTCTTATTAAAGAAATATCCCTTAATTCTTTGATTACAGAAATGATTAGATTAAATGATCAATCTATTTTAGCTAATATTATGTTAGGTGATACGAACCGTTTTTATAAAATAACAATTCCCTAGCGAATAATATCACAAAAAAATTAATAAAAGATAAATATTTATATTTATACATATAAAAATATAAAAACATATCTAACCTTGAATAAAATTTTACTATACCTATTTACAAGTAAGTAACAGACTTTATTTAATGATAGTCTGGAAATCCTTAAAAAAAATATAGGGAGTGATTTCCATGAAGAATAGTTCCAAATATCTTTTAATTACGGCATCTTTGCTTGCCTTATCCATTGGATCAAGCGTGGCATCTGTTGTGACACCAACCCAATTTTGTTCAGAATTATATTCAAAAAAACAAATTCAATCTGTTTCTGAATGTACAGCCAAGATTTTAATGCAAATAAAAGCGGTATCATATTCAAGACAGCAAGATTTATTAAGACAAACAAACATTAATTCTCAAGATCAATCTCTTAGACGTTTGTATGTTATAAATAATGGTTCATCGAATTATATTGATGAAAGAAATAGTGTTATATCTAATAATGTTTCTCCTAATCAACCTTTACAGCTTTTAAATAATCCTGGTAATCCGATATCTATACCGATAACACGCGCCCCGGATAGGTTGAACCCAATACCTAACCCCAATCCGGTTCCTGATTATACCGGGACAATAACCATGCGTGCACCAGATAGATTAAACCCAATACTTAATCCCAATCCGGTTCCTGATTATACCGGGACAATAACCATGCGTGCACCAGATAGATTAAACCCAATACCTAATCCCAATCCGGTTCCTGATTATACCGGGACAATAACCATGCGTGCACCAGATAGGTTGAACCCAATACCTAATCCCAATCCGGTTCCTGATTATACCGGGACAATAACCATGCGTGCGCCAGATAGGTTGAACCCGATACCTAATCCTAATCCGGTTCCTGATCCCGTATATAATAATCCAATGACCTCATCGGATCCTATCCCAACATTTGATAATTCTGATGATACGATGGCTGGTTACCCCACGACCTCATCGGATCCTATCCCAACATTTGATAATTCTGATGATACGATTGCTGGTTACCCTACAACGTCCTCAGATCCTATTCCAACGTTTGATAATTTCAATGATACAATAGATAATCCTGATCAGCAAATAGTCATGCAACAACCAGTTCTAAACCCGGTACCTATTCAACAACCTAGACAATTACAATTTTTACAACCTTTACAACCGGTAGCCCAACCCCAAGGTGGGCATTACCAAATAATACCTCTAGGTGGACAGGGGGGATTATATGAAAGAATTATAGTGCTATGGGTACCTGACGACCCTGTACCTCTTTCATCAACAATCACACCATTTACTTGGAAAGAAAACACATTAATTAAAACAACTGATTCAACAACAAATGATGATACCGCATCATCTAGTGATAGACCTGTACCAGAACCTGATGCAATTACTGATGACGACGATGATGATGGTGGGGATGATGGTGGGGATGATGGTGGGGATGATAATGGTCCTCCGGTTGTGCCATAGATTATATCTATTTTCTTGCACTTTAAGAGGCCAGAATAAAATCTGGCCTCTTTTTTTTATTTTTATAAGAATATTACAAAAGATATAAAAAAATTTATCTTTTGTTAACTACATACATATTAAACTTACGAGATAGATACCATATTATTTTATCCGATTGTGGAGAGCTATCATGAAGAATCAATATAAAATGCTTTTAATCAGCACGGTTTCCTTAATATTTTTAAATGCAAATCCTGCTTGGACTAATGTACCAACTCTTCGCAATCAACCTATAACAAGAACTCAGATAGCTTTCCCCCAACCATCAATAATAGAGATTCTTGCCCAAAATTCTCAAAGGAATCGCTTATGTACACCTAAAAATCCATTTTTTCCACTGAGCGCAAGTGATACGTCATGTAACGAAAATGAAACCAATAAACGCGCTACCCCTGATTCGTCATTCATAAATAATGATAGCAATGGTAGTGGCGGCGGTGATGGCGGTAACAACGGCGGTGGTGACAATGGTGGCGGAAATAACGGCGGCGGTAACAATGGCGGTGGCAACAACGGCGGCGGCAACAATGGCGGTGGAAATAATGGCGGTGGCAATAATGGTGGTGGTAACAACGGTGGTGGAAACAATGGCGGCGGAAATAACGGCGGCGGCAACAACGGCGGTGGAAATAATGG
>JAIBAD010000014.1 GCA_019695395.1 Alphaproteobacteria bacterium | reverse complement strand
AGAAATTGAGTTGTAAAATTAAGAATTAGCTCTTTTGGTTTAATTCTTTAAGAATGATTCCTTAAAAAATTATTAAAATTACTATATATTAATTTCAAATAAAATACAATTTGAATCTAATAAAAATAGAGAAATTATTTTATTAATTTAAAAAAATCTTCAAATCTCAAAAAATTAAGGTTTTCCAGGGTTAGGGTCAAAAAATTTGTTAAATTTATCAGGCATACCTTTATATTCTTCGGCATCTGCGGGTGCTTGACCTTTTCTTGTAATATTGGGCCAGGTTTGGGCATATTTTCTATTCATTTCCAGCCATTTCTCGGCATTAGCCTCAGTATCTGGTAAAATGGCCTCGGCTGGACATTCAGGTTCACATACACCGCAATCAATACACTCATCTGGATGAATCACAAGCATGTTTTCACCGACGTAAAAGCAATCAACTGGGCAAACTTCAACGCAATCCATAAATTTACATTTAATGCATGATTCGGTTACGACATAAGACATTGAAAACAATCCTTGTATTATTAAATATTAGAGAAATTCTAATATTTAATATGTATTGGACTTTATTTATTAATGCAATAAATAAAAAGATAAAATATAAAGGATTTGATATACTAAATTTTAACGAATTAACTTTATAGTTAGCTACCGTTAAATTTAAATTTGAAGTAACATCATATTAACCTAATGATTAACAATAAAAAAATCGATATTACATCCGAAGACATTATAAACCGGCATGGATCTATAATTCTTAAAAGCTTGCAGCGAATAATCCCTGATCAAGGCATTTTACTAGAAATTGCAAGCGGTAATGGGGATTATGCCTTATCTTTTGCCTCCCATTTGAAATCTTTAATTTGGGTGCCAAGTAATTATGAATCTCATTATAAAAACATTATTTTTGAGCGAATAAAAAAAGCTGCAATTCTTAATTTACGCTTACCCATTGATATTGATATTCATCAACCTAGATGGCCCGCACAATTTTTTTCATCTTATTATAGTCATTTGATGGCTGATTTTTTGATGATGGATCATGAAGCTAGTCAAAAAATTCAGTTTGAAAAAGTAGAAGCAAATTTAGATGCGATTGTATTAATTAACATTGTCCAAAAAATGTCCTCTGCGTTAATCAAAATATTAATGCAGGGCATTTCTCATCTTTTAAAAGATAATGGGATTGTATATTTTTATGGACCTTTAAGGCTTAAGGGTCATCATATAGCGATTGAAAATATTGTTTTGGATCAAGCCTTACAAACACAAAACTCTGATTGGGGTATTAAAGACTTTCAAGAAATTATTACACTTGCAAACATGTATGATTTAAAATTAGAAAAATCTTATGAACATTTAGATAATAGTTTATCTTTTGTTTTGCGTCGTGCGTCTAGAAGAAAATCATTTATCCAAGAAAAAGGCTCCCATCTCTATTTACGTCAAAAAGAATCAAATAAATTTACGTCTAAAACATAGTGATTAAGACATAGTAATTTTAAGCGGCCTTTTTAATAAATTTTTTCAACACATAGGATAAGATGCCATTATGTTGATAATATTCAACTTCCTCTAATGTATTAATTTTGCATATTAATTTTATTTTTTCTATCTGGCCGTTTGTTCTTTTAATAATTAAATTAAGCTCTGCTCTTGGTTTACGGGTATTATTGACACCTATAATATCAAAAAATTCTGATCCATCTAAATGAAGTGAATCTTTTGTTATGTTGTCTGGAAATTGTAAAGGTAAAACCCCCATACCAATTAAATTGGAACGATGAATACGTTCAAAACTTTCTGCAATAACGGCTTTAACCCCTAAAAGAACGGTACCTTTGGCTGCCCAATCTCGTGAAGACCCAGTTCCATATTCTTTACCAGCTATAATAATTAATGGTGTTTGGGTTGATTGATAGAGCATAGAAGCATCATAAATGGACATAACTTTATTAGATGGTATATGGCGCGTCATTCCCCCTTCAATGCCAGGAACAATTTCATTACGTAATCTTATATTGGCGAAAGTCCCACGCATCATCACTTCATGATTTCCCCGCCGTGATCCATAAGAATTAAAATCTTCTATTTTTACTTTTTTATTTAAAAGATATAATCCTGCTGGACTATCTTTTTTAATTGAGCCTGCGGGGGAAATATGATCGGTTGTAACACTATTGCCTAAAAGCGCTAATAAACGTGCATTTTTAATATCTAAAGTTTTATTGGTAGGTGAGTGTTGATCCGTAAAATAGGGAGGGAGACGTACATAGGTAGAGTTTTTGTCCCAATCAAAGGTTTGGGTTTTAGGTGTTTTTATTTTTTTCCAAAAATCATCGCCGGCAAAAACGTTTTTATAGCGATCTCTGTACATTTTAGGGGTAATAATTTTTCTAATTGTTTGTTGAATTTCTTGTTGACTTGGCCAAATATCTTTTAAATAAATAGCTTTGCCTTTTTTATCATAACCCAAAGGATCTAGGGTAAGATCAATACGCATGGAGCCGGCCAGGGCATAAGCAACTACTAAAATTGGTGAAGTTAAATAATTAGCTTGGCTTAAAGGATTTATTCTTCCTTCAAAATTGCGGTTGCCGGAAAGTACAGAACATACAATAAGGTTATTTTTTACAATAGAATCTGTAATATCAGAAGATAAAGGGCCAGAATTGCCTATACAGGTTGTACACCCATATCCCACCAAATTAAATCCAAGTTTATCTAATTCTTTTTGTAAGCCTGATTTATTTAAATAATCGCTTACTACTTGGGATCCAGGTGCCAAAGAAGTTTTTACCCAAGATTTTGTTTTTAATCCTAGTTTATTGGCATTTTTTGCAAGCAATCCTGCTCCAACCATTACATTTGGGTTTGATGTATTTGTACAACTTGTAATTGCTGCGATCACCACATCCCCATCTTGTAAAGGGCGTGGATCTTGATAAAGAAGATCCTTAGAAATTTGGCTGGAAGATTTTAATAATCCTGTAAAATTTTGGGGGACAGCATCAAGAGAAACGCGGTCTTGGGGTCTTTTTGGTCCTGCTAAACTAGTTTTTATTTGTGAAAGGTCAATTTCTACAATGTCAGTAAAAATTGGATCAGCTGATTTTGTACTGTACCATAATCCTTGTTTTTTTGCGTAAGTTTCAACTAATGTAATTAAGGATGTGGGTCTTCCTGTTGCTTTTAAATATTTAATTGTTTCTTGATCAACCGGAAAAAACCCACATGTTGCCCCATATTCTGGCGCCATATTTGCAATGGTAGACCTATCTTCAAGAGTTAACATAGAAAGACCAGAGCCATAAAATTCAACAAACTTATTCACAACACCTTTTTTACGCAACGTTTCTGTAATAGTTAGAACAAGATCTGTAGCTGTAATGCCTTCTTTCAGAGTGCCAATTAATTTTACGCCTACAACTTCTGGAATGGTCATAGAAATAGGTTGCCCTAACATGGCTGCCTCGGCTTCAATACCACCTACACCCCAGCCAAGAACGGAAAGTCCATTTACCATGGTTGTATGACTATCTGTACCAACGACGCTATCAGGATAAATCAGATTTTGAATTTTATTATTTTGTTTTGTTTTTTCAAGCCACACAACTTTGGCCAAATATTCAATATTGACTTGATGGCAAATGCCGGTACCTGGTGGGACAACGCGAAAATTATTGAAAGCTGTTTGTCCCCATCTTAAAAATTCATAACGTTCTTTATTTCTTTGATATTCAAGGGCCACGTTTGCTTTAAACGCATCTTTATTACCAAAATAATCAACCATCACAGAATGATCAACGACGAGATCTACAGCAGAAAGGGGATTAATATTTTTTGTATTTCCACCTGCTGTTTTAACAGCATCCCGCATCGCTGCTAAATCCACAATGGCCGGAACACCTGTAAAATCCTGCATTAAAACACGTGCAGGTGAAAAATTAATTTCATGTGTGGATGTTTTTTTGCCAAGCCATGTTTTAAAAGCTTTAATATCTTTAATAGAAACAGTTTGGCCATCTTCATGTCTTAAAAGATTTTCTAAAAGAATCTTTAAAGAACATGGCAATCTGGAGAAATCACCTAAAGGAGTTTTTTTGAGAGCGTCAATACTATAATATGTATAAGAAATGTTATTTATTTTTAAGGGAAGGCGGGTTTTTAAACTATTGATATTGGATGGCACTTTATTCTCCACATGCATGGAATCTTATATTCTTAAGTATATAGTATCATATTTTACAAATTGTGAAGATGTATTTTAGAAAATTTTTAAAGAGAAAAATGAATAAAGTCACAATTTTGCCATTATTCAGACGTAATAATACCTTATATTAATTTCATATTTAATAATATTAGGCAAATATAATTGTGCCCTCATACCGGTTCAGTCCAGCATATCTTCATAAGTGGGCGCCCTCCCCTTAAGCTGGATTTTAAGATATAATAATCTTCCATAACCGGATTTGCCTAATATCAACCCACTGTGTTCCTAATCCCTATCTCCCCATCCCAAACACAGTGGGTATTTTTATTTCTGGGGGTATTTTTATTTCTGGGACATATTTATATCCTGGCTTTTTTCCGTAAAACACGCATATAAATAGATATATTTTCTATTCTGATTACATCAAGATAGAATAGGGGTATGTACATTGTCCAACAGAATATTTGTGCTATGTTTTATAATTCTCATAACAAATTAGACATATGTCATGCAACATGTATGCGGCATGATCGCTTTATTATTCGCGATTTGAATTTATCTTTAAATCCAAGTTCTATTCTTGTTATTTCTGGTAAAAATGGAAGTGGTAAAAGCACGTTGCTTAAAAACCTAATGGGGCTTAGAAAATGGAATAAAGGTAAAGTAAATTGGAATGGGCGAAATATTTCCAAAGATAAAAATAATTTTTATAAAGATGTCATTTATTTGGGTCATAAAAATGCTCTTAATTCAGATTTAACTGTAAGCCAGCATATAAAATATTGGCAATTACTTAATCTACAAAATAATTCTATAAAAGATAGTTTAGATTCTTGGAATTTGTTGTCGATGGCTGATAAACCAAGTAAATTTTTATCAAAAGGCCAAGCCAGACGTCTTGCTTTATTAAGATTTGTTGTATCTAAGGCACCTTTATGGGTTTTAGATGAACCTACAGACAATTTAGATCGCGATGGTATGGATTTATTTTTGCATTTATTAAATAAGCATCGTCAAAAACAAGGAATTATTATTATGGCCATGCATCAAGAATTATCTTTAGATAATGTCATTCACTTAACCCTTTAATTTAATGATTAAGCAACTTTTAAAACATGAAATTAATTTAATTTTGTATCATGGTCATGATATTGGGTTAGTTTTGCTCTTTTTTCTTCTTTCAACTTTTATTTTCCCTTTTACACTTTCTACGGATCAACTAGGGTCTTTAAATAGCTCTGGTGGGTTTATATGGTGTATGGTTCTTTTTTCGATGCTTTTGTCTTTTGGTCGTCTATTTATTTTTGATTACCATAGTGGTGAATTAGAACAATATGCACTTTTACCCATATCATTTGAATGGGTTGTGTTTATTAAAATATTTTGTCATTGGTTTTCTGTGGGATTACCTTTAATACTCCTAAGTCCTTTGATAGCTTTTTTTCTTCATATGCCAATAGATGGCGTACAAATTCTTTTGCTTACCTTATTACTTGGTACGCCAACATTAAGTTTACTCGGAAGTTTTGGTGCAGCCCTTGTTTTAGATACAAGATCATCAAATTTATTATTGTTTTTAATCTTGTTGCCTTTTTATATTCCAGTCCTTATTTTTTCTGTAAGTGCGGTTGATGCTGCTTTAACCCATCATTCACCATGGAGCCATATAGCACTTTTAATTGCACTATTATGTATTGCTTTAGCTATTATACCCTTTGCAACGACAATTGCCTTGCGGGATAGTTTGGAATAAGAGATTTTGATGCATTTTATGTACAATCCTAAATATGTTTTAAAACTATGTGATAAAATTTATCCTTATAGTTTAGGATTATCTTTGGTGACATTTATCTTGGGCTTATATGGGGCTTTAATCATATCACCCCCAGATTATCAACAAGGGGAAGCCGTGCGGTTAATGTATATACATGTACCAGCTGCTTGGTTATCTATTTTCGTTTATTGTTTTATTGCATGTGCGGGGGCAGCTTTTTTAATATGGCGTTATTCTCTATCCCCTCTTATAATCCAAGCCGCAGCTCCCCTTGGGACAGTCTATACATTACTTGCCCTTTTTTCAGGTGCTTTTTGGGGTAAACCTATGTGGGGTACATGGTGGGTTTGGGATGCACGTCTTACATCCTTTCTTTTTTTACTATTTATTTATTTAGGGCTTATTTTTTTAAGTAAAGCTTTTAATAATCAAGAACGAGCGGCAAAATCTCTATCTATTCTAGCTGTTGTAGGGGCTATAAACGTCCCAATTATCAAATTTTCCGTAGATTGGTGGCATACGTTACATCAACCTTCAAGCATTTTGCGATGGGGTGGTCCTTCTATTGACCCCGCGATGATATGGCCTTTACTAACTATGATTTTGGCCTTTACATTTTTCTTTTTTACAACATTAATTCTTGGGCTTAAAACAAAAATTTTAAAACGTAAAATTGAAAACTATCAGGATCATCAATATGAATAGTTTTAATAGAGCCCATGGGTAATGTTGAGTAAAAAATGACTTTTGTTCGTTCGGTATTAACAGTTGGTTCTTGGACATTAATTAGCAGAATTCTTGGCTTTATTCGTGATATTTTAATGGCAAGTGTTTTAGGTACGGGTTGGATTGCAGATGCTTTTTTTGTTTCCCAAAGATTTCCTAATCTGTTTCGGAGTTTATTTGCTGAAGGTGCATTTAACTCATCATTTATTCCAATTTTCTCAAAATTTTTAGAACAAGAAAATCTTCGCTCTGCACAGCGCTTTGCCGAAGAGGTTTTAGCAATTATGGTCGCATTTTTATTGGGGTTAACCATTTTAATGCAAATTTTTATGCCGTGGGTGATGGGTATTTTGGCTCCTGGATTTTCCCAAAATGCTGTTCAATATGATTTAGCTGTAAAGCTTACCCAAATTACATTTCCTTATCTTCTTTTTATTTCACTTACAGCTTTACAGGGTGGTATTTTAAATGCACTTCATCATTATGTTCATGCAGCTGCGGCACCTATTTTGTTGAATATAATTATGATTATAGCTCTTGCAGGAATTATTCCTTTATTTGGGTGGCCTGCCTATGTTTTAGCCTGGTCTGTTTCGCTCTCTGGGATTGGGCAATTTATTTGGATGGCTTTGGCCTGTCGTCACGTGAATATTTCTTTAAAATTACGTTTCCCCCATTTAACAAAGGCAGTTCGCCAATTGTTTAAGCTTATGATACCTGGGGTTATTGGGGCAGGGGCTATGCAAATTAACGTTATGGTTGGGACGATGATTGCCTCATTGAATGCAGGGGCTGTATCTTATCTTTATTATGCGGATAGAATTTATCAATTACCTCTTGCTATTGTTGGGACAGCAATTGGTGTTGTCTTATTGCCCGAGCTTAGCAGAGATCTTGCTGCCCAGCGTATAGAAAAGGCAATGACGACATTGAATAGATCTGTTGAAATGGCTTTAATTTTTACAGTCCCTGCTGCCATTGCTTTTCTTGTTATTCCCCACCAAATCATTTATGTTCTTTTTGAACGAGGTGCTTTTAGCACGCTTGCAACAGAATCTACATCTTTAGCCTTAATGGCTTATTCAATTGGTTTACCAGCTTATGTATTGGTTAAAGTATTAACCCCACTTTTTTTTGCGCGCCATGATACGAAAACACCCTTTCGTTTTGCAATGATAAGTTTGATAAGTAATATTTTATTTAGTTTAATATTTTATCATTTTATTGGATTTATTGGTATAGCTTTGGCAACATCATTGGCATCTTTAATTAATGTCATTTTACTAATTTATCAATCTATCAAACACCGTTATTGGATTGTTGACAAACAATTTATTTGGTCGTTACCAAAATTATTGGCGTGTGGTACGATCATGGGCTTAGGTCTTTGGTTTGTGGGTTATGTTTTTGTATTAGATAATCAAATAGGATTATTGGGTAAAATTTTATATCTTTGTATTTTAATTATGACAGGTTTTGTTTTATTTATAGGATTTGCCTTACTTGTTAAATTAATTAGATATAAAGATTTCATAAAAATGTTAAAACGTACAAAATAATTTTCTTTGTATATTTTTATTTTTGCTGTATAGTTTAAGAATAGTTTCAAAAGTTGGGCACTATAGAAATCAATATTTATGGATATTATATTATTAACATTGGCTGTTATACTTTTTTTTAGTATGGCTATTTATGCGGATTTTTGTTCAAAACTTTAAGAGTTATGTATAACATGGGCTTTGATTTTATTTTAGGTGGGCTGTTTGCTGTATTTGTTTTAATTTTTATTACGATTACTCTTATATGGCCAGAAAAATTTTAACTCTTCTCATAAAAATTTCAAAATAAAAATCATATCATGATTATGAATGATATTATCCAAGTTATTTTTTTCTTTTTGATTATAATCTTTTTGACCAAACCCTTGGGATATTACATGACCCAGGTATTTTCAGGTCAGACCACTATTTTTAGTTTTATTCTTAACCCTATTGAGAAAATAATATATCGGTTGATTGGCATTGATCCTAAACAAAATCAACATTGGTTAATTTATGCATTTTCTTTAATTATTTTTAACTTGATAGGATTCTTAACTTTATTTTCAATTTTAAGGTTTCAAGATTTATTACCTTATAATCTGCACCATCTTCCTGCTTTAAATGCATCGCTTGCTTTTAATACAGCTTTGAGTTTCATTACCAATACAAATTGGCAAAATTATGTAGGTGAAAAAGAACTTAGTTATTTCTCCCAAATGGTTGGATTGACTGTACAAAATTTTTTATCTGCGGCGACGGGTATTACAGTTGCCATTGCTTTAATTCGTGGATTTTCTCAGGAATTATCTTCGACGATAGGAAATTTTTGGGTTGATTTAACGCGTTGTATTTTATATGTGCTTTTACCGATAAGCTTTATGATGGCTTTCATTTTCATTACCCAGGGTGTTCCTCAGAATTTTCTTCCAGCAGTTGAAGTGACCACTTTAGAAAATTCACAACAAATTATTTCCCAAGGCCCAGTTGCCTCCCAGCTTGCAATTAAAATGTTAGGGACGAATGGAGGGGGATTTTTTAACGTAAATTCTGCTCATCCTTATGAAAATCCTAATGCTTTAACTAATTTTCTAGAGCTTATTCTTATGGTTGTTTTGGGGGCTGCGTTGACTAATGTGTTTGGGCGCATGACAGGAAACCAAAAGCAAGGTTGGGTAATATTTATAACTATGGGTATATTATTTTTGGGTTCTTTTGCTTTAAACTATAGTGCCGAAATTCAACCTAATCCTATTGTTAAGGATTTTTTAGATCAGCATAATATCCCATCAAAAAATATGCACAGTAATATGGAAGGAAAAGAAGTTCGTTTTGGCATTTTGGGCTCCACCCTTTTTTCAACCGCAACAACCGCAACATCAACCGGAGCCACCAATTCTCTTCATACAAGTTTTATGCCCCTAACCGGCTTCATATTGTTTGTAAATATGTTGGTGGGTGAAGTCATTTTTGGAGGTGTTGGGTCAGGATTTTATGGCATGATATTGTTTGTCGTTTTATCAGTTTTTGTAGCTGGTTTAATGATAGGAAGAACGCCAGAATATATTGGTAAAAAAATTGAAGCCAAAGAAATGAAAATGACAATTCTAGCTTTGCTGGTAAGTTCTTTAATACTTCTATGTTTTACAGCATTGGCTTCTGTCACCTCTCAGGGATTAGCTGCAATTTATAATAAAGGACCCCATGGGTTCAGCGAAATTCTTTATCTTTTTACGTCTAGTGTTAACAATAATGGAAGTGCGTTTACAGGAATATCCAGCAATTCAGATTTTTATAATATTTTGGGTGGGATAGCTATGTTTTTGGGAAGATATACAGTAATTATTCCAATGTTATCAATTGCGGGTTCTTTGGCAAAAAAGAAAAGAAATCAATCATCATCCGGTACATTACAGACAGATCAACCTCTTTTTATTGGATTATTAATTGGAATTATTCTTATCGTTGGTGGATTAACTTATTTACCTGCTTTAACTTTGGGGCCTATTACAGATCATTTAATGATGTTAAATCATAAAAATTTCTAATATTTAATAGAAATCGAAAGAAATTTCATGTCTTCACATTCTCACAATTTATTGTTGAATAAAAAAATATTTTTTCAAGCTTTAGCTGGAATGTTTTATAAGCTTAATCCTTTTACATTATGGCGTAATCCAATCATATTTATTGTTGAAATTATGGCGTTTGTTGCAACAATTCTTTGTATCAAAGATATCGTTGGTGGATATGCACATATTTCTTTTGAACTTCAATTAATTTTCTGGTTATGGGTTACAGTATTATGCGCAAATTTTGCAGAAGCGATTGCAGAAGGCCGGGGTAAAGCACAAGCCGATAGTTTAAGACAAGCACGCACGCAAATTAATGCCAAAAAATTAACCAATCTTGAGGATGATATTTACACAACAATTCCTGCTTTAGATCTTAGGGTTGGGGATATTGTTCGGGTTGATGCGGGCGATTTTATTCCCAGTGATGGTGAAATTTTATCGGGTGTTGCCTCAGTTGATGAATCGGCTATCACTGGGGAATCGGCACCTGTTATTCGGGAAAGTGGCGGGGACAGATCAGCTGTTACAGGCGGGACGCGTGTTTTATCTGATTGGATTAAAATACGTATTACACGTAATCCAGGTACAACTTTTTTAGATCAGATGATTAGTATGGTTGAAGGTGCAAAACGACAAAAAACCCCAAATGAAATTGCTCTTAATATTCTTCTTTCTGGCATGACACTTATTTTTACAATTGTATGTGTGACCTTACCATTTTTTGTAATTTATGCTCAGGGTGAAATATCTGTTTTAGTTATTTTTGCTCTTTTTATTACGTTAATTCCAACGACGATTGGATCCTTATTATCAGCAATTGGTATTGCGGGTATGGATCGTTTAATAAAATTTAATGTTATTGCAACATCAGGTCGTGCTGTCGAAGCTGCAGGAGATGTTGATACATTGTTGCTTGATAAAACAGGGACGATTACGCTTGGGAATAGATTAGCCTCTGCTTTTTTACCTGTTGCAGGAATTTCAGAAGAAAATTTAGCCGATGCTGCCCAGCTTGCTTCTTTAAGTGATGAAACACCAGAAGGTAGATCCATTGTTATTTTAGCTAAAGAAAAGCATGGATTGCGCGGAAGAGAAATTGCGCCCATGAATGCCAAATTTATACCTTTTTCTGCTCACTCCCGAATGAGCGGAGTTGATATAGATGGACATAGTATAAGAAAGGGCGCGGTTGATGCAATTATAAATTTTATTCAAGGAACTGATTCCAAAAAACTACTATTTCAAGAATTAGAGCAAATAGCGGAGAAAATCGCAAGGACCGGTGGAACCCCTTTAGCGGTTGTCAAAGATAAAACTATTTTGGGTATAGTTCATTTAAAAGATGTTGTAAAAGGTGGTATTAGAGAACGTTTTGCTGAATTACGACGGATAGGTATTAAAACCGTCATGATTACAGGGGATAATCCTTTAACGGCAGCTGCTATTGCAGCAGAAGCTGGGGTGGATGATTTTTTAGCTCAAGCTACGCCTGAAACTAAATTGAAACTTATTCGTGATGAACAGGCTAAAGGTAAATTGGTGGCTATGTGTGGGGATGGTACGAATGATGCACCAGCCCTTGCGCAGGCTGATGTAGGGGTTGCTATGCAAACGGGAACCCAAGCAGCACGAGAAGCTGGGAATATGGTTGATCTTGATAGCAACCCAACGAAATTAATTGAAATTGTCATGATTGGTAAACAATTACTTATGACCAGGGGGGCTTTAACAACTTTTTCTATTACCAATGATATTGCCAAATATTTTGCTATAATACCCGCCCTATTTATTGGGTTTTATCCTGAATTAAAAATTCTTAATATTATGCATTTATCAACGCCTGAAAGTGCAATTTTATCTGCTGTTATTTTCAATGCTTTGATTATAATTTTTCTTATACCTTTGGCTTTACGTGGTGTGCGTTATACACCAAGAACAGCTAATCAATTATTACGACGTAATTTAATTATTTATGGGTTGGGTGGAATTATAGTTCCTTTTATTGGTATCAAATTAATTGATGTTTTAATTTCCTCCTTGTCCTTTTTATAAGAGATTAATTTATGCAACAACAATTAAGACCCGCAATTTTTTCTGTAATCCTTTTTACTTTGATCTTAGGAATTGCCTACCCTTTTTCGATAACATGGCTTGCCCAAATTATTATGCCGTATCAAGCTAATGGAAGTTTTGTTGTTTATAACAATAAAAAAGTTGGGTCTCTTCTCATTGGACAATCTTTTAAATCACCCTCATATTTTCATGGTAGGCCATCGGCTAGTAAGTATGATGCGGGTAATTCAACTGGCGCAAATCTCGCGCAAACAAATAAAAATTTATTGAAAAATTTAGAAGAAAATTTATCATTCTTGCCAGCGAATGGAAAACAACTTATAGCTTTGGATTTATTATTTACATCGGCCAGTGGACTTGACCCTCATATTACACCTGCTGCGGCTGAATATCAAATTGCAAGTGTTGCCAAAGCTCGTTTTATGAAGGAAAGTGAACTTAGAAAAATTGTTATGACCTATACAAAATCAAGATTTTTAAATTTTCTAGGTGAACCAACAATTAATGTTTTAGAATTAAATCTTGCTTTAGACAATTTAGCAAAAGAAACAGAATCTAAAAAATAATGGATTCAATTTTAGATAATACAAAACGACCATCACCCGAAGCGCTTCTCGAAAAAGCTGAAGAAGAACATCGTGGGCGTCTTAAGGTTTTTTTGGGGGCAGCCCCTGGTGTTGGAAAAACGTATGAGATGTTAGAAGTCGCACGTGTTAAAAAACAACAAGGTATAGATGTTGTTATTGGGATTGTTGAAACCCATGGTAGACGTGAAACACAATCCTTGCTTCAGGGATTAGAAATTATTCCACGTAAACAAGTTCATTATAAAAACCGGGTTTTAGAAGAAATGGATTTAGATGCTATTTTAATAAGAAAACCAGCCCTCGTTCTTGTTGATGAACTTGCCCATACTAATGCTCCAACCAGTAGACATCCCAAACGTTATATGGATGTCGAAGAAATTCTTGCAGCGGGAATAGATGTATATACAACGCTTAATATACAGCATCTTGAAAGTTTAAATGATGTTGTTGCACAAATCACAAGTATCAGGGTACGTGAAACATTACCTGATAGTGTTATTGATCGCGCAGATGAAATAGAATTAATTGATTTAACATCTAAAGATTTAATTCAACGCCTTAAAGAAGGTAAAGTGTATGTTGCTGATCAAGCGCAACGAGCATTAAAAAATTATTTTACCGAGGGTAATTTAACAGCCCTTCGTGAATTAGCATTACGTCGCACGGCACAACGTGTTGATGATCAAATGCTTCATTATATGCAAGCTCATGCGATCAGCGGACCTTGGTCGGCAGGGGAAAGGGTTTTGGTTTGTGTCAGTGAAAATCCCAATGTTGTTGATCTTGTCCGATATGCGCGTCGTATGGCTGATCGGTTACAAGCTAAATGGACTTCCATATATGTTGAAACACAGCGGTATCATACGTTAAATGAGCAAACGCGGGATCGAATTGCTGAAGCTCTTAATTTAAGTGAACAATTAGGGGCAGATGCAGTTACAATACCTGGACGAAATATTGCAACAGATCTTATTGATTATGCAAAACGGCATAATATTACCCAGATTATTATAGGAAAATCAGAACGCTCCAGATGGTTTGAAATATTACATGGATCAGTTGTCCATGATTTAGTTAGAAAAGCTGGTAATATAGGGGTACATGTGGTTGCTGGTAATTCCGATGTGTTACAAGAAAAAGTGAAAAATGATACAGCTCCAATTCATGAAACAGAATATGAGACAAGTATTGTATCGGCTTATTTTTATAGTAGTTTAACTGTTCTGGCTGCTTTATCTGTAGGGTTAGTCATTAATAATGTTATTAACATTCCCAATATTTCTATGATTTTTTTAGCAGCTGTACTTTTCAGTGCCTTGCGTTATGGATTATGGCCATCTTTGTGGGCATCGGTTTTAAGCGTTTTTTCATATAGTTATTTTTTCTTACAACCTCTTTATGTTTTATCTATTGCCAAACCATCAAATATTGTAGCCCTGGTATTTTTTCTTATAGTTGCTATTTTAACAAGTAATTTAACAGTTAGCCTGCGTAGTCAAGTTAGAATTGCCCGTGGTCGAGCCAACGAAACAGCAGAATTATATAATTTTAGTAAAAAACTTGCGGCTATTGGTAGTATTGATGATTTACTATGGGCTGCTGCTTATCAGATTGCAAATATGCTTAAAGTTAAAGTTGTTTTACTTTTATCTGAAGGGGATGATCTTTTAATTAAAGTAGGATATCCACCAGAAGATCAATTAGACGATACAGATATGGCAGCTGCTAAATGGGCATGGCATAATGAATTGGCTGCAGGTAATGGTGCAGATACTTTACCTGGGGCAAAAAGATTATTTTTACCTTTAAAAACAGAACGTGGATCTTTAGGCGTAATTGGAATTCATAAGGAGGAAAATAGCACTGGTCCTTTATTAAGTCCAGATGGGCGTAGATTATTAGATGCGATTCTTGGACAAACAGCTATTGCTCTGGAACGTATTCATCTGGTTGAAGATAGTGATCAAGCAAGATTTTTAACAGAAGCAGGCAGACAATTAAGTATTTTATTACGTGCTGTGGCTAAAGATTTAAAATCAATGACACAACTTTTTACAAATGCTATCACAACCATGGAGCAAGGGAAGGGTAAAGATGCTCTTTCAAATAAAAATCTATTATCTTTAAATGAGATCAAAAATAAAAATCATCAGATTAAATGGTTTATTGAAAATATATATGATCTTAAGAAACTAGATGAAAATCAAATTACTGTAGAACCTTTAACAATAAATTTTGAAAATTTTGTAACAGAACTTTATAAACAAATTGAAGAAATTTTACCCTATCATAAAATAGATTTACAGTCAGATATAGACAGACAAGAATTTTCTTTTGATGGTATTTTATTAAAAAAAATTCTCTACAATATATTTTTTATTATTGCCCAAGAAACACCTGTTGAGACAAAGGTATTTATTCATTTCTTTATAGAACAAAAATATATATATATTGAAATAAAGGATGAAGGACCAAGCGTTTTACCCGAAGAATTAGAACGATTTAGAAAAAAATTTCATGAACCACTTTTTCGAAAATCATCGGCAAGTTTTGGATTAGGTCTTTATTTATGTTGTCGTTTTATACAAATTCTTGATGGCACAATATCTGTAATGAATCGGGAAGATCAATCTGGGTCCATTTTTAATTTAAAAGTACCAATTTCTTTATCCCAAGATCAAAGTGACTTTTGATTAGATTTTTAAATCTACCAGAACAGGAACATGATCTGAAGGTGTGTCCCATCCACGTATTTCTTTAAGAATATCGCCTTTATTTAGAAAAGAAGATAAATTTGGTGTTACCCAAATATGGTCAAGACGTCTTCCTCGATTGCTTTTTAACCAATCTTGGGCGCGATAACTCCACCAACTATATAGTTTTTGATCAGCAGGAACAAAATGTCTTAATGTATCAACCCAATTCAACGTTTTTTTTAATTTATTTAATTTCTCTATTTCGATTGCAGTATGACTTACCACATTCATAAGTTGTGTATGAGACCAAACATCAGTTGCCAGGGGTGCGATATTAAGATCACCGACCAGAATCATTTTGTTTGTAGATTTTTTTTGTTTGGTAAAGAAATCTGTCATTTCATCAACAAATTGTAATTTGTGGGCAAATTTTGGACTTTGAATAGGGTCCGGAATATCCCCTCCTGCAGGAACATAAAAATTGTGAATCTCTAAATTATTATGAAGTTGAATGGCCAAATGGCGACAATCTTCTTTTTTACACCATAAAGGTGAAGAAATTATTTTAAAGGGTATACGGGATAAAATCGCGACCCCATTATAACTTTTCATACCCCGTATTGAAAGATAAGGATACCCAAGCTCTTGTAAAGCTTCTTTGGGGAAGGTTTCATCCTGGGTTTTTGTTTCTTGAAAACAAATAACATCTGGTGACCAGTTTTTAATAAATTTTTTGACGAGATTTATTCGTAATCTGATGGAATTAATATTCCAGGTAGCTACGCGCACTTTTATTCTCCTTATAGGCTTGATCATAAATATTTTAGAGATAGGAGCGCAAGCTTATAATTGAGTGAACGCCCAACCAGGGGGTGATTGGGCGTTCCAGTTCCTAATCGGAGCCTTTCGTGGTAGGGGAGAACCACTTAGGCGGTCGACGCTCTTGCAGCATTCGATCACTGATATTAATGAAATGGGTATTTGATAGATTTATTTCAACATTATTCCTGAAATATTTTCTTTTTTTTCTAATTAACGGTTCTTATTTTGAGCATAATCTGCCACAGCTTGACCAAAAGCTTCAAAAATAGCTTTTGAAATAAAATTAGTCATAACATCATATTCTGGGTGCCATTGAACACCTAAGGCAAAATTATGCGCATCTTTAACCCGTACAGCTTCAATAATTCCATCTGGGGCAATAGCTTCGATAGATAGTCGATCAGCTAGGCGATCAATACCTTGCCAATGAAGGGAGTTAACTTTAATCTCATCTTTACCTATTAACCTATGTAATAGACCATTTTCTGTTAATTTTACCATATGTTTTGGAGCATAACGTTCATCATAAGATAAATCCGGATTTTCTCGGTGATCCATTTTATTTGAATTTAGGTGTATTTGCTGAAATAAACTTCCACCCAAAGCGACATTTAATTCTTGGATACCCCGACAAATACATAGGATAGGTAATCCTGAATCAAGAGCACATTGAATCAAAGGTATTGTTGTGGCATCACGGTCAGGATCCTGCGGGCTATCAGGTCGGTCTTGAGGGCCATTATATAATTTTGCATTGACGTTCGAAGCACTGCCGGTCAGCATAAGACCATCAAGATTACGAATTAAATCTTTAAAATTATGACATTCACCTAAAGCAGGAATAATAAAAGGTCTAGCATGGGTGCCATTAATTATTGCTTTTAAATATTTATCACCAACAGAATGAAAAGGAAGTTGATTAATGTATTTAATACAGGCAGGGATACCTATAACAGGCATAGTAGAAGTTAAATGAGAAGAGGATGTCGTCATTATCAGTTTTCTTACATAAGATTATAATTTTAGTATAAAAAAATAAATTAAAAAAGAATCAACAAGGATAAATGTATTCTTGTTAAACTTTTATTTTATAATTTTTATTTAATAAATAATCGTACCATAAATTATAGAATAATGAATAGTTTTTCTTAAAAAGAAGTTTATTTATATAAACGAAATCAGATAAAATTTAAAAGGGATGAGTATCAATCAGATAATCATCCCTTACTTGCGTATATTTTTTGCTAACTAAAAATTAAGGTTAATTTCTTTTTCTTCCCGATTTCTTTTCTGGTCGTTCAAATAAACTATCTGGCAATTCACTACCTATACTTGATCCAAACAATCCTACCCGGGTTTCTTTGCCATTAGGATCAACGATAGCCCATTGTTTTAATTCCAATGGTTTGTCTGAAAATATTAATTCAACAGATCCTGCATCAGGTTCTTTGGTTTGATAAAGAGCAATGCGTAGCGCACCAGGTGCTCTTTCTATAGCAGTTATGGTAACATCTTTGGTAAGACTTACGGGATCACGTACTAAAAACCATGCCGGTGTTGATGACAGGGGTGCTTGGCTTAATTCATCTATTTCTCTATCGTAATAACTTACCAAAGATCCGTCTGCAATCAACACAACGGCAGAGGGTGGTTCATATTCAACGCGCATACGTCCAGGTCTTTTAATATAGATAGTACCAAACGCAATTCCAGAATCTGGTGAATATTGTTGAAATCTTGCCTTAAGAGTTTGGATTTGATTCATATAATCTTCGACCCTTGTAATATCATCAAGATCTTTGGGGGTAAGATTAATAGAAGGGGGTGGGGAAGCTGCTGAAACTGTACCATTAAAACTTAGTACCATTAAACATATAAATGATACATTTATAAGATAGAAAAAATTAAAAGATTTATTTGTAAATTTGAATAGGGTCATTTCTTTACTCTTAACATTAAATAATTATTTATTTAAAACTTCTCTTTTTCCAACATGATTTGCCGCACTTACTATACCTGCTTTTTCCATTTTCTCAATAATACGTGCTGCACGATTATAACCTATTTGTAGGTGACGCTGGATAAAACTTGTAGATGCTTTCCCTTCTCTATAAACAAGATCAACGGCACGGTTATAAAATTCATCTTCCTGACCGTTATTTTCATCATTGAAAGAAGCAAGATCATCTTTTTCTTGGGTGATTTCTTCAATATATTTTGGTTCTCCTTGATTTTTTAGGAAATAGACAATTTTTTCCACCTCTAAGTCTGTAACAAAGGGTCCATGTATTCTGGTAATACGCCCCCCTTGGGCCATATAAAGCATATCACCTTGTCCCAGAAGTTGTTCGGCACCCATTTCACCCAAAATTGTTCGACTATCAATTTTTGATGTGACATGAAAACTAATACGTGTGGGAAAATTTGCTTTGATTGTTCCTGTGATCACATCAACTGAAGGACGTTGGGTTGCCATAATAATGTGGATCCCTGCTGCCCTGGCCATTTGGGCTAAACGTTGAATAGCAGATTCAATCTCTTTTCCAGCAACCAACATTAAATCGGCCATTTCATCAACAACCACAACAATAAAAGGCAAAACCGTTAAATCAAATACTTCTTCTTCATAAATTGGATTACCCGTTTCTGGGTCAAATCCCACTTGTATTTTGCGATTTAAAGTTTCCCCTTTTTTCTGGGCATCTGTAATTCTTTGATTGTATCCTTCGATATTGCGTACGCCCAATTTTGACATAGCTCTATAACGATTTTCCATTTCTCTTACGGTCCATTTCAAAGCAACGATAGCTTTACGTGGATCTGTCACGACAGGAGATAATAAATGAGGAATACCATCATAAACTGATAGTTCTAACATCTTAGGATCTATCATGATAAATTTGCATTCATCGGGGGATAGGCGAAATAAAAGGGATAAAATCATGGTATTTACCGCAACTGATTTCCCAGATCCTGTTGTTCCTGCAATAAGAAGATGAGGCATGCGCGCAAGATCAACAATGACAGGAACACCCCCGATATCTTTACCTAAAGCCAAGGCAAGTTGATTGGTAGTTTTTTGGTAAGCTGGAGTTTCTAAAAGTTGCCGTAAAGAAACTTTTTCACGTTTTTGATTAGGAAGTTCTATACCAATAACATTCCTTCCAGCAATAACAGCTATGCGCACAGAAACAGCGCTCATGGAACGGGCAACATCATCTGAAAGATTAATAATACGGCTTGTTTTTGTACCTGGGGAAGGTTCTAATTCATAAAGGGTAATAACTGGTCCTGGGCGAACATTGACAACTTTTCCTTTAATTCCAAAATCATCTAAAACAGTTTCAAGTAACCGTGCGTTATTTTCCAAAGCTTCTTCATCATAAACTATATCTTCATTACGAGAATAAAAATCATCAAGCAAATCAATAGGAGGAATATAATAAGAAGATTTTTCATCAAAATTTAATTTTGATTGTTTTAATTTTGGTTTGGATTTTGAAGGTGATTTTGTTTTCGGTACATAAACGTCATCATATTCTTGAGATATCATATTTTTTTCAATAGATTCTAAAGGATCTTTCTTTTTTTTAAGAAATTTTTCAGTAAATGAAGACGTTTTTTTAATTTCTTTTTGTTTTATTGGAATAGCTTTTTCAACATAATTATAAGTATCGATTTCTGGGTCCTTTATTTTTCTTAATAAAAATAGCTTTAAAAATGATCTATATATAAATCTAACTAAATTTAAAAATAGCTTGGCAATAATACGTAAATATAGAAAACTTTTTTGATAAAAACCCCAAGGTATAGAAGAACTATAAAGAAGAAGGATGATCCCCAAAATTAAACTTATACTTGTTAATAAAAATTGATTGCCATTTAAATAGACTAAAATTAAAGGTGATACATATTGATGAATGAGCCACCCTAAACATCCACCTTCTCCACATCCTAATTGTGCTAACCATGAACTTTTAATATTAAGTTCAGTTAATCCCAAAGAAAAACACGCAAGTCCCAAAGGAATTAAAGAAATTTTAACCCAAAACCATGAAATTTTTTGATGTAAAATAATTTTCCATCCCCAAGCTAAAAGGATGATGCAGAAAAATATTCCACCCAACCCTATAGATTGAAGAATAACATCAGCAAGTATTGCGCCAGGTGGACCTATAAAATTTTTTATAAGGCTAGCTGTAGCTGTTCGATTAAGTGAAGGATCATCGGATTGAAAACTGAAAAGAGCAATGAGGGTAAGCAAACTTGCTATAATAATTAATAAAGCAAAACCTTCAATAATCTTATCATAAATAATTTTTTGGGTTGCTATATTAACAAAAGCAGCATTAGAACGATTTTTAATAATTTTTTGATTCATAATCGGTAAAGTTGAGTAAGTAATAAGATTCTAGTATAAATTACAAGGATATAGGCAAACAACTAGTTTTTTTAAAACGATTTTATTATTATAAAAATAATTATAAAAAAGCTATCATTTTGATAAAATTAGGGTGTCAAAACTGGAAACAAATATAGTCATTATTGGCGGTGGTCTTATAGGCATGACTTTAGCTCTTGGACTTGCAAAGCTAGGGTTAAATATTTGTTTATTTGATCAACAATCTTTAAATCAAACGCTTGATCAAGATTATGATGGTCGATGTTCTACAATTGCGTATGGATCCAAACTTATTTTAGATCATTTTGGTATTTGGACGTCCCTTGAACCTTTTGCTCAACCTATTGTTGATATTAGGGTGTCTGATGGTCATATCAATGGGAAAACGTCCTCTTATCTTCATTATGCTCTCCAAGATCTTGATCCTTCTTCTGTACCGGCTTTGGGATATGTCATAGATAATCAAATTTTACGTCATAATCTATGGGTTCTTATTCAACAATATGCTAATATTTCGTGTTTTTCACCTGCCAAACCAATTATTGCGGGACGGGAAGAAAATTTTGTCTTGCTTGATTGGGATCAAAAGATCAAAACAAAATTGGTTATAGCGGCAGATGGAAAAAAATCATCCACCAGAGATGCGGCTGGAATTAAAATATATGAATATTTTTATTCTCAATCAGCCATTGTAACAACAATTGAACATATTTATCCCCATCATGGCATTGCTTTTGAACATTTTATGCCTGCTGGTCCTTTTGCTGTTTTACCTTTGTTACCAAAAAATCAAAAAAATTATTCTTCAATTGTATGGTCTGATCAACGTATCAAAGCTGAAGAGATGATGAAATTAAACCCAGAAAATTTTTCAAGGGCAATCGAACAAAGATTTCCTTGGTTGGGATCAATAAAGGCTTATGGAAAAAGATGGATTTATCCTCTTAGCTTCTTAAAGGCAGAGCAATATATCGATCATCGTTTGGTGGTGATAGGGGATGCAGCCCATTCTATTCATCCTATTGCAGGACAAGGATTAAATTTGGGATTAAGAGATATAGAATGTTTGGTAAAAACTATTGATGAAGCTTTAAAACTTGGCCTTGATTATGGGGATATCAATATTTTATCACACTATCAAAAATTACGACGACAAGATGTTATGCTGCTTTCTTTAATGACAGATGGTTTAAATAAACTTTTTTCAACAAATAATCCGTTAATCCGTTATGCCCGAGATATAGGATTAACATTAGTTCATCATAATAAACCTGTGAAAAAACTTCTTATGAAACATGCGATGGGATTAACCCAAAGAACACCAGTTATTTTTTACTAGAGATATTTTGATAATATATCAATTCTTGCTCATCTAAAGCTCTAGCCTCGTCAATTAACAGAACAGGGATATTATTTTTAATTGGATAAGCCAAATGGGCTTCTAAACTAATAAGCTCTTGTTTGTCTGCATCATAAAGTAATGATGTAAATGTTTTGGGACATACAATAATGTCTAAAAGCTTTGATGAGAAAGTCATTATATTAAATTCTTTATTAAGAAAATAAAAGAGCAGAAAGTTTTCGTCTTCCTGATAAAGTTAAATCATGTTTTGGGCCTAAAGCTTCAAAAATTTTCAAGAGTTGTTTACGGGCAGCTTCTTCGTTCCAATTTCGATTTTTTTTCATAATGTCTAATAAGGTATTAATTGCGTCTTCAATTTGATTTTGAGCATAATATGCATGGGATAAATTAAGCAATAAATCTAAATCATTTGGCTTTTGGCTAAGCTCAGCTTGAAGTTTTGTAATATCAGATGATGTAGACGTTACTTGTTCAGCAAGTTCTAAACTAGCTTTTACAGCAATAACGTCTTGGTTATTCATTTGATCATTAGGTATTTTATTAAAAACTGTTCGTGCATCTTCGATTTTCTTTTGGGTGATTAAACACCGTACAAGAAGAATCAAAGCTTTAATATTAGTTGGTTCGTGGGTTAATATTTGGTTCAAAATTGTATGGGCAGAAACAAAATCATTTTGGTTAAAACATTCTTCAACTTGATGGAGAGCCTGCTCAATAGGTGATTCTGGAAGAGAATTTTTAGAAACCTTAAGAATATTAGAAATAAAAGTTTTTAATTGGCTTTCAGGTACAGAACCCATAAAACCATCAATAGGTCGTCCTTTATAAAAAGCATAAACGGCTGGAATGGATTGAACTTGCATTTGTGCAGCCAAAGCTTGATTGCGATCCACATCAATTTTTACTAATTTAAGGGCGCCTTTTGCTTCTTTAACGGCTTTTTCTAAAAGAGGACCTAATTGTTTACAAGGTCCACACCAAGGTGCCCAAAAATCAACAATTACAGGCGTATCATTAGACGTTTCAATAACATCTTTAAGAAAAGTCTCTGTAGAAGACTTTTTAATAAGATTTTGATGAACAGCAGAAGGCGAAGCGTTTGATTGATTATCAAATATAAGCATAATGTATTTTCTATTTTAAAGTCATGAATGAATAAATTAATCTTTTTCTATAGTTTAACTCTAAGATATAAGATTAAGTTCAGTAATTAAAAGAGTATTTTTATATTCATATCATAACAATAAAAAAATAAAAGTTAAAAAGCCTTGACAATAGGTTAATTATTAGACCTATTCAAATAACTTATTACTTCTCTAGAGAAAGGCCAATTTTGGTCATAATTAAATGCTAAAATTTGTAAATTATTTAATGCTCAATAGAGTGGATTAATTCATGCATCTTTATGATGATAGAAGAGAAAAAATCTCTAAAGAAAATCATAGATTATCAGTTATTTTTAAAATGCTTATTAAAAATTGGCCGGGGGATAAAATATATTTGCGTGAACTTGTAGAATTATTAGGGAAACGTGGCTATGGGCTAATTATTTTTATTTTATCATTACCAAATTTATTGCCAGTTATTTTGCCAGGGATGTCCACAGCCTTTGGTATACCAATTATTTTTTTAAGTCTGCAATTAATGTTGGGGGCAAAAAAACCTTGGTTACCAAAATTTATTTCTAATCGTGCTGTAAATCATAAAGATTTTTCAAAATTAATGCAGCCTCTTTTACCTTATATTGAACAAACTGAACATTTATTGAAGCCTCGTTTATTAGCTTTAAGTTTTTTTCCTAGTCAAAATGTTATTGGCTTTTTAATGTTTATTCTTGCGATCCTTTTATCTTTACCTTTACCCGGTACGGGTATTGTTTTGGCTATACCGTTAATTCTTCTTTCTCTTGGCCTTTTAGAAAGAGATGGTATTTTTCTAATTTTAGGTTTTATTTCTGGATTATGTGTAGGGATAGGTATTGTTATTTTATTTTGGGAACTTATTCGATCAATGATCCATTTTATTATTTAGGTGTTTATATCACTTTTTTCTTTGCTAAATCTTTTAATTCTGTTTCTGATAAATTAAGCCATTCATTTAAAATTTCATTTGTATGTTGCCCAAGCAAGGGAGGGGGCAATCGATAGCTAACAGGGGTTTCAGAAAATTTTATAGGGTTACCAATTAAATCTACATATCCTTTATAGGCTAAAGGTTGATCTATTGTTATATGCATATCACGTGATTTAATTTGGGGATCATTAAATACTTGATCAATGGTATGGACTGGACTACAGGGCACGCCTATTTTTGTTAATCCTTCTGTCCATTCTATTTGGGATTTTTTTAAAATAATTTCTGATAGCATTCTATAAAGTAAATCCCTATTTTTAACTCGAGCTGAATTTAAAGCAAAGCGTTTATCTTGTGCCCATTCTTGTATACCAGCAAATTGACAAAATTTTTGAAATTGTTGATCATTCCCAATTCCTAAAACAATATATCCATCACAACAGGGTAAAACATTATAGGGTACAATATTAGGGTGTTCATTCCCCATTCTTTTGGGCGATATGCCTGTTGTTAAATAATTTAATCCTACATTCGCAAGCCAAGAAACTTGGGTGTCTAGAAGACCTAAATCAATATATTGGCCTATCCCCGTTTTTGTTCTGTGGTGAAGAGCTGCCAAAATAGCATTGGCAGCATACATACCACACATAATATCTGCGATAGCAACACCAACTTTCATAGGGTTTCCATTGGGTTCGCCTGTAATACTCATAATCCCACCTAAAGCTTGAATTAATAAATCATATCCAGGTTTTTTTGCATAAGGGCCAGTTTGACCGAATCCTGTAATTGAACAATAAATTATTTTAGGAAAATCTTTTTTTAAACTTTTGTAATCAAGTCCATATTTTTTCATATCTCCAACTTTGAAATTTTCGAGAATAATATCCGCGTGACTAATAAGATCTTTAGCAAGTTTTTGTCCCTCCGGTGTTGCAATATCTATTGCCACAGATTTTTTATTACGATTACAACAAAGATAATAAGCACTTTCCGAACTATCTTCATTATTTTTATCTTTAATATAGGGTGGCCCCCAGCCTCTTGTATCATCGCCAATATAGGGGCGTTCTATTTTAATAATTTCTGCGCCTAAATCACCTAGTAATTGTGTGCAAAATGGGCCAGCTAAAATTCTGGAAAAATCAATAATTTTTAAACCTTCTAATGAATTTTTCATCATAGTATCCATTTAGATATAAAATAATAATTTTTATTTTTATACTATAGTATATTTTGGTACAAATTTATAATTTCAATAAAATTGTTAAAGGATTTTGCATGTTATTACAATTATCAACTTGGATAGATGTAGAAAATTATTTGAAAAATAATCAAAGTATCATTATTCCTATTGGGTCTACAGAACAACATGGTCCCAATGGTTTAATTGGTACGGATGCTATATGTCCAGAATTTATTGCTCGGGAAATTGGCAAAAGAAAAAATATTATGATTGCTCCAACATTGGCAATTGGCATGGCGCAACATCATCTGGCTTTTCCAGGTTCAATCACGCTTCGTCCTTCAACTATGATCTCGGTTATTAAAGATGTGGTCAATTCATTAATGTGTCATGGATTTCGTTTTTTTTATTTTCTTAATGGACATGGGGGTAATGTTGCAACTTTGACGGCTGCTTTTTCCGAAATTTATGCAGACAGAAGTTTGACGCAAAATAATCAAAATCTATCTATTGAATGTTATTTGCGTAATTGGTGGCAAGGTGATGATATACAAAAATTATCAAAAGAGCTTTTTGATAATGCTGAAGGGGCGCATGCCACCCCTAGTGAAGTATCCTTAACTTGGCATTGTTATCCTGAAGCTGCTAAACCCATGAATTTTGATCCTATGATTGCCCCAAATGGTACGTTTACAGATGCAATCCACTACCGTAAAGTTTTCCCTGATGGAAGAATTGGATCCAATCCAGGTCTTGCTTCCATAGAGGCTGGTAAACGAATATATGAATGTGCCGTGAATGCCATCCAACAAAATTATCAAGAATGGATAGATAATTTAAAAAAAACTTAATGGTTTTTTAAATCTTCTTCTAAAATTTCATCAGAACTTGCTTTTTCTATTCCTTCGATGCGATATCCTTCTGTCAACCAGCGCATTAAATCAATATTTGCACAGGTTTTTGAACAAAAAGGTTTGAAATTTTTCATAGATTGTTTATGACAAATGGGACAGAGCAAATTTAAACCTATATTTCAAATGATGTGTATCCTAAACCATCACATTTTTTACATATTTTTGTCAATTGTTCCTTAAGGGTTGGACCATAATATTGTCTGGTCATTTCTATTAACCCCAAAGCAGAAAGATGTCCAATCCAAATTTCACTGGGATCATTTTCAAACATTTTTTTAAAAATATGCATCATTTTTTCTTTTAGCTCTTTAGGTGATATATTGATTGTATCAATAATAATGATTCCATGCAAATTTCGAAGGCGTATCTGCAAAGCAATTTCAGCGAAAGTTTCAATATTGCTTTTAAAAAAATATTGATCTTTATCATGATGGTGGGGTGCCACGCCTGCGTTGATATCAATAGTATGAAGTGTTTGATTACTTTCTATAATTAAATGTTTGCCTGAATCTAATTCTACATATGGATTTAAAGCTTGTTCTAGTTGTTCTTGCTCTTCTGTTAAATTTGGAACCCAATGGGAGCTTGGTTGATAAAGTATTTTTTCTTCAATTAAACTGTAATAAAAAGATAATTCTTTTTGTAAAATGCTGATAAGATTACGATGAGAAATGATAATGTGATCTACAAAAAAACCTTGTTGATCACGCAAAATTCTCCACATATGATTTCCATCATCAAATAATTTACCAATTTTTGATAAATTTTTATTATTTTGTATTGTCTGCCATAAATCACGAAATTTGTTAACTTCTTTTAAGATAAAATCAGTTTCTAATGTTTGGGCATTGCGGCGAATAATTAATCCTTCATTTTGATTTTTTATTTGGGTTACAAAATCAATGATAGGTAATGCTTTACTATCTTGCTTTAAATTTTTAGATATTTTTAAGATTTTATCTTCTGGTAAGTAAATAATAGAAAGGCCCGTGAATTTTATTTTGGGGCTAAGCTTTATTAATTTTTGCCCCTGAGCTTGTCGGATAATTTGTACAATAATAAATTCTCCCCTCTGGATAGGTTTTTTATAACCTTGTAAATCAAGAAAGCCAGGTTGATCCAATCCTATATCGATAAAAGCGGCGTTTAAACTATTTTCTAGGGAAAGAATACGGCCTAAATATATATCCCCTTTTGTTGGAGCTAATTCAGAAGTAGAATATTTTTGATAAAATAATAATCTTGATTGATACCAAAAACTTGTAATAAAAAAATCATCTTGCTTACGAATAAATAATTTTTCTGGTGAATTCATGGTGTAAAAATATATCCATGATTTTTAAGAAGGTTATAAGTTTCAGATAAAGGCAATCCCACAATATTGGAATATGATCCTTCAATCCATGAAATGTAGAGGGCTGCCCTACCTTGAATGGCATAGCCACCTGCCTTATCTTTCCATTCATTACATTGCAGATATGTTGTAATTTCGCTAGGACTTAGTTTTTTAAATTGAACTTTAGTTGTAACCACTTTAACTATCGATTTTTGCCAAGGTGTGATAAGAGCAATGCCGCCATAAACTTTGTGGCGCTTACCTGATAAAAGATTAAGGTAATATAATGCTTCTTCTTTTGAGGAAGGTTTAGTTAAAATTTTTTGATTACGTACAACAACAATAGTATCTGCAGCTAATATGTAATGATCAGAAAATTTTTGGTTAATTTTGCTGGCTTTACTTAACGCCAACCGTTGAACGTAGGTTTTTGGTTTTTCGCCTTTAAATTGTATTTCATTAATTTGGGGATCAATAATTTGATCTGGTGTGATACCAATTTGCTTCAGTAGAAGGTGGCGCTGGGGTGATGAAGAGGCCAAAATTAATGGCATAGAATCATCGATTTCTAATGGATTTATTTATAGCGGAATGTAATACGACCTTTTGTAAGGTCATAAGGGGTCATTTCAACGTTAACTCTATCGCCAGCTAAAACTCTTATTCTATTTTTTCTCATTTTGCCAGATGTATGGGCAAGGACAATATGTTCGTTATCTAGTTTTACCCGAAACATAGCGTTTGGAAGTAATTCCGTAACGACACCTGCAAATTCAATTAGGTCTTCTTTTGACATTCCTTTTCCTTATTAAACGTCTCTTGGGTTTGTAAAGACAAATCATTATCATTGCTTATAGTATAAATTATTAATAAAAGTCTACTAATAATGTACAGGAATAGTCCAGGCTGGCCATGTTTGGCCAAAATCATCAAGATAACAGGATAATTTTTGAATATGTATTTTAATAGTAGCTTTGCCAGAAAAAGTTAAAAGCAATTCGTGATCATGGTTCAGAGAAAGAGAAAGTAAGTTCAAAAGGCAATAATTTTTTGTAAAATTAATATTCTGAGTTTGTACTGAAACAACATTATTAAGAATTAAAGCACTTAAAGTACGTTCAAAGTTGGAAAAAGGATCATTAATTTTTTCCCAACAAAAGCGATTTAAAATTAAAATGAAACGATGCTCTTCCGGAAAATATGAAATGTCTTTAATTGAAACAAGAGAATCTTGAATAATACTGGAAAAAAGCTCTAGATCTTCGGGGTCGTTAACTTGAATTTTTAAATGATCTATTTTGGGTTTAGTATCGTTCAATATGTGCCCCGCATTGTTTTAATTTAAGATCAAGATGTTCATAGCCACGATCCAGATGGTAAATGTGATTTAAAATAGTTTCACCTTCTGCGGCTAATCCTGCCAATACTAACGAAACGGATCCACGAAGATCGGTTGCCATTACTTCCGCGCCTGTTAATTGTTTTACCCCCCTGACATGAGCAGATTTTCCCTGAATATGAATGTTAGCCCCCATTCTTGTAAGTTCAGGGACATGCATAAAGCGGTTTTCAAAAATAGTTTCTGTAATAAGGGAAGATCCATCAGCAATACAAAGCAGGGCCATAATTTGTGCTTGTAAATCTGTGGGGAAACCCGGGAATGGTTCAGTCATGATATCAATACCTTTGATATCTTTGTCTTGTCTATAAACTTTTATGCCTTCTTGGGTTTTTTCTAAAACAACACCAGCTTTATTTAATATTTCGACAACAGAACTGATCATATCTAAATCACCTGTGCCTATTAATTCTAGGGTACTATTGGTAATGGCAGCTGCCATAGCATACGTACCAATTTCAATACGATCTGGGATAATATTATGTGTGGCGCCATGTAATTTTTCCACACCAATTATTTTTAGTGTATTTGTTCCAATGCCTTCAATAAGTGCCCCCATTTTTTTAAGACACAGAGCTAAATCCACTATTTCGGGTTCTCTTGCCGCATTTTCTAAAAGGGTCTCACCTTTGGCAAGGCACGCGGCCATTAATAAATTTTCTGTAGCACCCACCGAAATCATAGGAAAAATAATTTTTGCCCCTGTTAAACCTTGCGGGGCTGCAGCATGCACATAACCTTCATGCAAGGTGATTTTGGCCCCTAATGTTTCAAGGGCATTTAAATGAAGATCTACAGGTCTTGCCCCAATTGCACATCCACCTGGAAGAGATACTTGGGCGTGCCCAAAACGGCTCAAAAGTGGACCTAGAACTAAAATGGATGCACGCATTTTCCGAACGATATCATAAGACGCTGTTGTGTTGTTAATATTATGGGCCTTTAATGTTATTGTTCTATGTGCAGAAAATTTTTCTTTAGGATGGTTTAATTGTGTATGGGTTCCAAGTTCTTCAAGAAGGGCAATCATGGTATTGATATCGGCCAAGTCTGGAAGATTATTTAAGATCAAAGGTTCATCAGTTAATAAGCAAGCAGCCATAATAGGTAGCGCTGCATTTTTAGAACCACTTATTAATAATTTACCTTTAAGTTCCTGCCGGCCGTGTATATGAATTTTTTGCATATTAATTATTTAACTTAAAGTCTGGGTAAAGTAACGCCGGTTTGTTTCATATATTTGCCTTGCCGGTCCGCATAAGATACGTCACATTCTTTATCGCTTTTCAAAAATAAAAACTGGCATGCACCTTCAAACGCATATATTTTGGCAGGAAGTGGCGTTGTGTTCGAAAATTCTAATGTAACATGTCCTTCCCATTCTGGTTCCAGTGGTGTTACATTAACAATAATGCCGCATCTGGCATAAGTTGATTTACCAAGACAAATAACCAAAACATCGCGAGGGACACGAAAATATTCCACAGTACGTGCGAGCGCGAAACTATTGGGTGGGATAATGCAAACATCGTCAATTTTTTCAACTAAACTATTTGAAGAAAAGTTTTTGGGGTCAACAATGGCGTTGTTAACATTTGTGAAAATTTTAAATTCATTTGATACTCTTGCATCATATCCATAAGATGAAAGCCCATAAGAAATGGTGCCTGCACGTTTTTGTGAATCAACAAAAGGTTCAATCATACCTTTTGTTTGCGACATTTCGCGGATCCAATTATCTGGCATGATTGACATAATATATTTTCCTTAAAGAGATAATAATGAAGTTAATTTTGATCTAGTAATGACTTTTTTGCCCGCTGTTGTTGTTTTCTTTTAAATAGATTGTCTTTTAAAGCTTTGGCAAGACGATTATGTCGATCTTTATCACGGGCATTGTCAGAGGTATTTTGATTGCTTTGTTGATTTGATGGTTGCTTAGATTTATTTATAGACATAATACTATTTGATAGATTAAAAGAGCACATTATAATAGGTAGGTTTTTAAACTTTAAATTTCTTTCTGTCTAATTAAAAATGAAAAATAAGAGAGCACAAGTTATTTTTTATATCACAATTTTTTGTGTTTTGATATGTGCTTTATTACTTAGGTTTTTATTAATTGAACCTCGCGATATTGGTATAGAATGTACCCAATTATTTACATGGGTTTGCGCAATACGAAAGGCGATCATTGATTTATTTGTCTATCGTCTTTTAGGAATTACAGCATTAATCTTGGCTATTTTGGCCTATAAAAAATCTTTGGTTTTTTTTGCAAAATATGCGTTGATTTTGTCAATTTGTGGTCTTGTTCTCTACAATCCTGAACTATCTTCGGTGGCTTTTGTTTTATCTTTTTTGAAACTTGTTTAAAGCCCTATCAAAAAATTGGGTATAACGTATTTTATCGCTAAATAAAATAAGACCAATAATGAACCATTGCCATGTCTCGTGGTTTATAAATTTTTCTTGAAAAATAATAAAGGGACAAAGAATTAAAACCAGGATAAACAAGGCTGATTTTTGTCGTGGTGCTAAAGAATATTTTTTTTCTGAATGTTCCAATAAAGGATAAAGAAAAGATATTAGTCCGGAAAACCAGAAACTAGATAAGGGGAAATCACGATATCTAGGATCAAATACCAAAAGTAATGTGTTAATAATAAAAAGAAGACAGACCGCAAAATGCGCTATTTGAAAAATTGTATCATAACTTATTATTATAGATTTTTTCCTCTTATCTTTTTTTAAGAAAAGAAGCATATCATAAGAAAAACAGGCAGGTCCAAAAGTAATTTTAATTAAAGAAATAGCTAAAATTATATTTAATATAAAATAGACAATATATAAAGATGTTTGGCCTAATGTCCAACTTCGAATTAAAAGATCATGATATTGAAACACCAGACTAATTCCTAAACATTGAATAATACCCATGATGTATAGAGAATATCGAATAAAATGGGATGTTTTATGGGAAGTTAAAGTTAAAATTTTATTCAGAAAAATAAATAATAAAATCCCAGAAATTATAAAGCTTGCAAAAAAATAATTTTGCCATTTATTATAATTACTTATCGGTTCTGAAAAAGTAAAACGTGGTAATCGATCTTCAGTAAATAATCCCCAATATCCACCCACCGTTCCTTCTAATGTGCGTTTCCAAGGTTGATCAAAAGCTTCGATAAGATTATAGTCCCATTTTCTTTGATCGGCTGCTTCTAGAAATTGACGTAAATAAAGGCTTTGATTAATAGGACTTGGGATAGCTTGTTGTCGTATTCTTCCAAAACTCGGCCATCCAGTTTCACCAATAAAAATTTTATGGTTGGGAAAAACTTCATGCATTTTATTTAAAATAGCATCAATATGTTGAAGGGAATGTTGGACCGATATCGGTTTATCTTCCCAATAAGGTAGAATATGGATGGTAATAAAATCTACATACTTAACTAATTCCGGATAATGGAGCCAAAATTCCCAAACATCTGCATAAGTAACGGGTAAGGTTGTTGATTTTTTTACTTGCAGAATAAAATCATTAAGTTTTTGGGGGCTAAGCTCGCCCCGCAAAATAACCTCGTTGCCAACAATAATAGCTTTAATGGATGTGGGATAATTTTTAGTTAATGTTAACGCATGTGTAATTTGTTTTTGATTAGCCTTGTCTTCACGTCCGATCCATATACCAAGAAGTATTTTGATATTATATTTTTGAGCGACCGGTAAAATTTGATCAAGACCTTGATCGGTTGCATAAATACGCACACATTTTGTATAAGATGATAAAAGGTGAAAATCATTTTCTATTTGGGTTATAGGAACAATAAAGTTTGGGTCAAATGGTGTTTGTGTACCACGAAATGGTGTATAAGAAACGCAATTAATTTCTTTTGTAGATAAAGGTAAAAGATGAATAGGCCGTCCCACCCAAAACCAAAAATAATAAGATAAACAAGAAAAAAATAGAAATAATATTAAAAATATACCGCTACTTTTTAATTTGGATAATAAATTTTTATTTAAATAATTAATTTTATATGCTCTTGACGATTATAAAAAATTAGTAGGGGTAGGATTTTTTTTATGGCCCAATTTAATAAAAGATGGAAGAGAAATTTTTGGGAATGTATTTACAAATGAAAAAAGAATTGCTGCAAAATAAGGTAAGGCTTGAATCAAAAGCATAACTGACCACCATAGGGATGCAGGCTCTACCAGGCCTCTTGTCAAGGCAATAGAACAAGCCCCTGTAACCAAAAGAATAAAAATAGATGCTTCTTCCCATACCATTAATAAACTTCGCAATAAAGCTGGTTTATTTTCAAGCTTTGGGGTGACTAAAAAAGGTAATTTAGATGTAAAAAGACCATACCATATTGCTTTGCCTACGGTATGGGATAGGGCTAGTCCAGCGATAGCTGCATTTAAGCTATTGGTAAATCCACTTTTAAGTTGAATTAAATAAAGCCATATAGATTTGATAACTTTAAAACCAAACACACTGAGCGTTACAATTAAAAATAAAATAAGTGGGGGTTCAAAATAAAAAGGCCAAAAAATCATGCCAAAGGTCCACACCAGAGCACAAAAAATAAAAATAAGCTGAAGCGCATCAGCCGCCCATGTAAGCCAACCTGCAATAAAATGATAACGCTGGGCCAAGGTTAATGTAGTTTTCTTTAAATTGAAAAAATATTGCCAATGATGTTTTAATATTTGCATGGCCCCATATGCCCAACGAAACCGTTGCTTTTTATAGGCTGTCAAACTATCTGGCATTAACCCTTGGCCAAAACTTTGGGGTGTATAAATAGATTGATATCCTGCTTCATAAAGCTTTAAGCCTAATTCGGTATCTTCAGTGATACACCATTCTTCCCATCCCCCAATTTTTTCTAACGCAGATTTACGAATTAAAGCCATTGTCCCATGTTGAATAATGGCATCACGTTCATTACGTTGGACCATTCCCAGTTTGAAAAAACCTGCATATTCCCAATAACACATTTTCTTAAAAAGATTTTCATCGGAATCACGATAATCCTGGGGGGCCTGAACCAAAGCTATAGCAGGATTATCAAATTGGGATACAAGATATTTGAGCCATTCGGGCTTTACCACGTAATCACTATCAATTGTTCCAATAATTTCAGCTTTGGGATCTGTATGTTGAAGTGCAAAGTTTAAAGCCCCTGCTTTAAAGCCTGGCCATTTTGGCAGATGAAAAAATTTAAATCTTTCCCCTAATTTTTGACAATGTGCTTCAACTGGTTTCCATAAAGCTTCATCTTTGGTGTTATTATCAATAAATAAGACTTCATAATTTGGATAATCAAGGTTGGCTAAAGCATTTAAAGTTTCAATAACCATATCGGGTGGTTCATTGCATGCAGGAACGTGGATGGAAACCTTGGGTGAATTTTCAGGTAAATGTAAAGGTACAGGTTCAAGGCGTCGTCGCCATAAATATTTCCATAAAACTTCGCCTAACTCTATGGCTTCTGTCAATACAACAAGTAAAAGAAGAAGGAGAGGAAAAGCCATAACAATAGCTAGAATAATATTGGGCGTTGTTAAATACCGGTTTGTATACCCAATCCAAATTAAAACAATTAGGGTAGCAATCCCTTGAATAAGGGCAGCAAAAAACATACGGCCTCTTAATTTGATATCATGTTCTCGTGCCAGAAGCCATAAAGTAAAGGGAAGTGCCAGAAGAATAGAAGCGAAAGCAAGAATTGGCCAATTGGGTTGATTTTGTAAAGGATCTTCAAAAGAAAATTTTTGTTGGCGATGAACGTCCCATAACCCCCAATAGGCACCTACCCCACCTTCTAAATTAATTTTCCAGGGTTGATCGAAAGCTTCGACGATAAAGTAATCAAGCTTTAATTTGCTTGCGACTGTTAAAAAACGTCTTAAAAAAATGCCTTGATTAACTGGGGATGCGACAGCTGACATTCTTGTGAGCCCATCACTTGGCCATCCAACCTCAGTTAAGACAATTTTTTTACCTGGGAATTTGACCCTTAGATCATTTAAGCGTTCTAAAATAAAAGGGATAGCATTTTCAATATCAATACCTTCCCAAAAGGGTAAAATATGGGCCGCAATATAATCAACTTCGTTAGCTAATTCTGGATATTTTAACCAAACATGCCAGGTTTCAGATGTGCTAACCGGAATTTTGACACGTGCTCTGACTTGTCTCAAATATTGGATAAGTTGATCAGCATTAACATCCCCGCGCAATAAACTTTCATTACCTACAAGAACACGATTAATATTTGAATTTTCCTTGCTTAATTTAATAAGGCCTTCGATTTCTTTTTGGTTATCTTCCTCAATAGGACTAATCCAAGCGCCAGCTGTTACTTTTAATTTTTTTTCGGCAGCAATGGCTGGTACTTCTGTTAAAATTCCTGTGGCATTATAAGTTCTTAAAGAGGTTGTCTTTGTTGATAATAAATCAATATCTTGTTTTAACTCATCAAGGGTGGGGGGCACAATTTCAAGAGGTGTTTGTCCAGCACGATAAGGGCTGAAAGATAATCCTTTGATGGTTCCAGACCAACTGGTTTCATGAACGGGAAGATTATTAATAGCCCATAAAATAATCATAATACCCGCAAAACTGAGGCCAATGATTAAATTAGAAAGGCGCATATTCGATTAATTTGGTATTCAAAGTTAACTTTTATTTTTAAAAGGGTAGAATCAGTAAATTGATATACACTACCAATATATGTTTTTTTTTAAAAACTAAAGGTTAAAGTTTTTATTACAAATATATTTTAATAATGAATATAAAAAAACTGGCCTAAAGGGCCAGTTTTTTACTTATGGATTTTACTAATTGAAATTAATGATCTTGTTCACATGTTTCAATTTGACCTAACATACTTTCACATACAGTTGAAGATGAAGGTAGTGAAGAAATAGCAGCTGGGTTATTTGTAGGATTTACTCCAGATATTGGTTGACGTGAAGGAACGTTATTGCCAACATTCAACCCAATCCGAATTTTAGGATCACGGTTTTTATCTAAACTAATATCCTTAGAAAGAACACCACCACCAGGATTATCAGAACCACCTGATCCGGAACCTACACTACCACCTGGAATTCCAGCTCCACCAGGAAGAGTATTTCCACCAGGTACATTAGAATTAGAACTTCCTACTCTAACACCACCAGGAGCAGGGGTGCTACTTGGTGTGGTTTCACCACTGCCTGTACTTACGCCACCAGGTATAGGTAATACGATAGGAGGCACGCCATTCCCATCAGAAGGGGCAGTTTCAGCGCGTGGAGTTTCAAAAGGTCCACTGGATTCAGACAATAAAATTTTAACGCCACCAAATGGGCCATCATTATTGCCATCTTTATCTGCGTGATCGCGGCCATCAACAGATTTTCCTTCCATTGATTTTCCACCACCAGGGGCACTTTGTGCATAAGCAGTACCACCTATAAAACTTAAAACAATAAGAGAGACAAATAATGATTTAACTGTAATATAATTCATTGTATTATTTCCTTTTCTTTGCATAATTTATTTGTAGTATTTTTAAATAAATAATTTTTTAACTTAACTTCTGATGGTTTTATTTTAATAATTTTAATCTAAGAATAAAGTATTAAAAAAAAGTTAACATTTTTAATTTTTTTGAAAAAAACAAACAATACCTATGATAAATAGATAATTTTATTAACTTTAAAATAAGAGGTACTTGAAAAGTGAATTTATTTTTTAGAGAAAGAAAATTAGTTTTACTTTCTTTTATATTCTTTTTTTTTATAACTAACTCGGCAATTGCTTTGGTTGTTTTTGAAAAGGATAAAGTAACGCTTCAAACATCAACAACTAAAATTAACCTGGATATTGAATTAGCATTAACCGCTGAGCAAAAAGAACAAGGTTTAATGTTTCGAACAAAATTAGCAGCTGATTCGGGAATGTTATTTATTTTTCAGCCTGCGCAATTTGTTCAAATGTGGATGAAAAATACCTACATTCCTTTAGATATGTTATTTATTGATAATCAAGGGAAAATTGTATCAATTGCAGAACGAAGGGTACCTTTATCGACGCAAATTACTTCTTCAACAGAACCTGTGATGGCGGTGCTAGAATTAAATGGGGGTGTGGTTGAAAAATTGGGGGTTAAAAAGGGTGATATGATTTATCATCGTTTCTTCAATAATGTGCTACCCTAAAATCATAAAATTTATATATATTTTAAATGGGTCATCATACCTGAAACCA
Organism: Alphaproteobacteria bacterium; assembly: GCA_019695395.1. Classification (NCBI taxonomy): domain Bacteria; kingdom Pseudomonadati; phylum Pseudomonadota; class Alphaproteobacteria; species Alphaproteobacteria bacterium. Next base: position 2,666 of record JAIBAD010000014.1, on the reverse strand, counting down.
TATGGTATAAATGATGACAATGAAAAGCCCATACCCCTGGATTATTGGCATGAAACCCTATGGTAATATTTTGTCCTGCCGGTACTAAAATTGTATCTCTTACAGCACCTTGGATTTTCTTTTCATTAATTTCTAATATTTGAAAATGATGACCATGAAGATGAATAGGATGTGACATCATAGATTGATTGGATAAAAAGATTTCTACCCAATCATTGTGTGTAACATGAAAATTATTATCTTTTGTTTGGTGGTTATAGATATCAAATCCCCAATTATAAGGGGCCATGTCCCCAATTAATTTAATAGTAAAATATGCGGTATTAGTTTTATGATCAGAAAAAACGACTAGAGAATTAAGAGCTTTTAAATTTTGTTCTAATTGGATGCCAACAATATCAGCAGGTTTATTATTGGTTTCTGGGATTTTTTTGATATAACTTGATTTGCTCTTTAAAATTAGACCTGTTTGGGTTGGTTGTCCTTCTAATCTTGCCAAGATGGGATAGCTACCTTCTTCTCTAGGTAAATGGATGATTAAATCCAGACGTTGGGCCATAGCAAGCGGGAATATTTTACCTTTTAAAGGTACAATAGAAATTCCATCAACTGCAATTAATGTTGCTGTCAGTGATCCTAAATCAATAAAATAATTTGTTGAAGAAGCTGCATTAATTATTCGTAAGCGAATAACATCACCTTTATCAATTGGAACAATTTGGGGGTCATCTAATGTTCTATCGTTAACTAAATGGGCATCATAAGCAATATCATGTAAATCCATGACACTTTGATGATGCTGATGGTTGGTTGGGGATTGCTGGTGTAATGTGTGTAAAAGTTCTTCAGGTTTTTTGTAGCTAAAATCATGAATCATGTAAATTATTTCTTGTACATTTTTATAGGGATCTTTGTCATCATATATAATTAAAGGGGCTGCTAATAAAGATTGTTCTTGCATACCCATATGCGAATGCATCCAATTTGTGCCCGATTTTTTTAAAGGGAAAGAATATTGATAAGTTTGGTTCAGCAAAAGTGGATCTTGATAAAGATGGGGGACCCCGTCCAAAGCTGCAGGGGGTGTTAATCCATGCCAATGAATAAGACTGGGCTCTTCAATTTTGTTTGTTAAATGGATATTGAATCCGTCGTTTTGTTTTAAAAACAATCCTTCTTTTCCGTTATTTTGGAAAAGACCATACAGTTTTGCTGCTTTACCCTTAATTTCAAGGGTTTTATAATCTATATTTAAATAGGTAGGGTTGGAAGTTTGTGCATATAGGGGATGAAACAGCTTAGTTCCAATATAGCTTGTTATCCCTAATTTTAATAAAGTTCTGCGTGAAATAAAAGACATATGATTACCGAATAAATATTGAATAAATAGTTTGATAGATTACCCTAGGGTAAGGTCAAGGTTTTTTTATAAATATTTATGTTGACCCTACCCGTTGGTGAAGGTTGATAATAGATAAGGAATAATTTTTTAAAGGTTAAATTTATTATGAATCCAATGGTTTTTAAAGTACAAGGAATGCGTTGTGCTGGATGTGTTACCAAGATAGAGAAACATTTATCAACATTGCCTTTGGTTGAATCAGTAAACGTAAATTTTATAGAAAATAAGGTAACATTATATCTTAAAAATAAATCATTAACACCTTGGAAAATTATAGAAGCTATACGAAAGCTTGGTTTTGAAGCCACGTTAGATGAAAATGCTGATCAAACAAATTCCCAATATCAATTACGTAAAAATTTTTATGAGTTAATTTTTAGCTTTTTATTCATGGTGATACTGGTGGCCCCCATGATTATGGATTGGATGGGCTTTAATTTTATGTGGCCTGGTTGGTTTCAATTGATATTGGTATTACCAGTTCAGTTTTGGATAGGACGTTCTTTTTATAAAGGGGCATGGTTTTCCTTAAAAAATAGAATGTTTACAATGGATACATTGATTGTACTTGGTACGACAGCTGCTTTTGGGCTAAGCTTGTATAATTTAATTGTTATGATGATACATGCACAGCACATAACGCATTTATATTTTGAATCGTCAGCTGTTATTATAACCTTTGTTCTTTTAGGTAAATATATTGAGCAAAAATCATTGAAACAAAGTGATGATGCCGTACAATCTTTAATACAATTACAACCGAATAAAGTAGAAGTTAAACGTCACAATGAACTTGTAACAATTTCTTTGCAAGAATTAAAAATTAATGAAGAAATTTATATTAAAGCAGGAAGCCATATTCCTGTGGATGGAACCATTATTGAAGGCCAAAGTGACATTCATGAAGCTATGCTTACGGGTGAAAATCTTCCTGTTTTAAAAAAAATAGGGGACAAGGTCATGGCAGGGACATTGAATGGATTTGGCCATTTAACTGTTAAAGTTGATGCCATTCAAGAAGGGACAAGATTATTTAATATTATTAAACTTGTGACAGAGGCACGTCAGCAAAAAATTCCTATCCAAAGATTAATTGATCGGTTAAGTGCATTTTTTGTGCCCGTAATTATTTTTATTGCTCTTGGTACATTTTTGGGGTGGTGGGCATATAATGGGAATGTTGACCAAGCACTTATTAATGCAATTTCTGTTTTAATTATTGCCTGTCCTTGTTCTTTGGGTCTGGCAACGCCCGTTATATTTT